>CAIPKZ010000284.1 GCA_903865775.1 uncultured Prolixibacteraceae bacterium
AGAATGTCGAATATTAGAATCACTCTAACATTCAAGATTTTAAATTCTAATCTTCGAAATGCGGGAGTAGCTCAGCTGATAGAGCATTAGCCTTCCAAGCTAAGGGTCGCGAGTTTGAATCTCGTCTCCCGCTCAATAAGATAGTTGCTGATGTAGCTCAGGGGTAGAGCGCTTCCTTGGTAAGGAAGAGGTCGTGAGTTCAATTCTCACCACCAGCTCAGATGAAAGTTTAAAAGATAATTTAAAATTATTAAAGTTATGGCTAAAGCAAAATTTAACAGGGACAAGGCTCATGTCAATATTGGTACTATTGGCCACGTTGACCATGGCAAAACTACCTTGACTGCCGCTATTACTATGGTATTAGCAAGAAAAGGTTATTGCGAAGTAAAATCGTTCGAATCTATCGACAGTGCTCCGGAAGAAAAAGAACGCGGTATTACAATTAATACAGCACACGTTGAGTACGAAACTGCAACTCGTCACTATGCACACGTTGACTGTCCGGGACATGCCGACTACGTGAAAAACATGGTTACAGGTGCTGCTCAGATGGATGGTGCAATTATCGTTGTTGCTGCAACTGATGGTCCTATGCCTCAGACTCGCGAACACATTCTTTTGGCTCGTCAGGTAAACGTACCAAGATTGGTTGTTTTCATGAACAAAGTGGATATGGTTGACGATCCGGAAATTCTGGAACTTGTTGAAATGGAAATCCGCGAATTGTTGACTTTCTATGGTTTCGATGGTGATAATTCACCTGTTGTTCAGGGTTCTGCTCTTGGAGCCATGAATGGTGAAGCACAGTGGGAAGAAAAAGTTTTGGAATTAATGGATGCAGTTGATACCTGGATTCCAATTCCTCCGCGCGATGTGGATAAACCTTTCCTTATGCCGGTTGAAGATGTATTCTCGATCACTGGTCGTGGTACTGTTGCAACAGGTCGTATCGAAACTGGCGTTGTTCATACAGGTGATGAGCTTCAGCTGATCGGTTTAGGTGCAGAAGGTCGTAAGACAGTTTGTACTGGTGTTGAAATGTTCCGTAAGATTTTGGATGATGGACAAGCTGGTGACAACGTAGGTTTGTTGTTGCGCGGTGTTGACAAAAAAGAAATCAAACGTGGACAGATTCTTGCCAAACCAGGTTCTGTAACTCCTCATACTACATTCAAAGCTGAGGTTTATATCCTGAAGAAAGAAGAAGGTGGACGTCATACTCCATTCCATAACAAATATCGTCCGCAATTTTATATCCGTACCCTTGATGTAACAGGTGAAATTCACTTGCCAGAAGGACGTGAAATGATTATGCCTGGTGATAACGTTTCAGTTGAAGTACAGTTGATTTATCCGGTAGCTCTAAGTGTTGGTTTACGTTTCGCAATTCGCGAAGGTGGACGTACTGTAGGAGCAGGTCAGGTTACTGATATTGTTTCGTAATTTCCTATAAAATACTCTGATAAAAAGTCCCGGACTTTAGTTCGGGACTTTTTACGGATGTAACTCGGTTGGGAGTTTTTATGATTGAAAGTAAGTTCGAGTCTTACCATCCGTACAATTAATACATAAAAAAAATGAAACTTAAAATCTATTTTGAAGAAGCTTATAATGAGCTTGTTCATAAAGTTTCCTGGCCTACATGGAAAGAATTGCAAAGTAGTGCTTTCATCGTAATGGTTGCTTCCTTTATTATAGCACTAATAGTTTTCGTAATGGATTTCTCTTTTGAAAACATTATGAGCTTTGTGTACAGATTATTTTATTAATATCTTTTAGGAGCACAACATGAGCGAAAACGTAAAAAAATGGTATGTTCTTCGGGCAATTGGAGGAAAAGAGAAGAAAGTCAAAGAATATATTGAAAACGAGATTGCAAATGCTGGTCTTCAGGATTATGTATCGCAGATTTTAATTCCTACAGAGAAAGTTTATCAGATTCGCAACGGAAAGAAAATCAGTAAAGAAAGAAATTTCTTTCCTGGTTATGTTTTGGTTGAAGCCTGTTTGGTTGGAGAGATTCCCCACATGCTTAAAAATATTCCCAACGTCATCGGCTTCCTTGGGGATACAAAAAGCGGAGATCCTGTTCCAATGCGTCAGTCAGAAGTATACCGGATTCTTGGTCGGGTAGACGAAATGGCTGAGTCAGGTGAAGAAATGAACATTCCTTTTGTAGTGGGAGAAACTGTGAAAGTAATTGACGGGCCATTTAACGGCTTCAATGGAATCATTGAAAAAATCAATGAGGAAAAGAAAAAGCTTGAAGTAATGGTCAAAATTTTTGGACGAAAAACTCCTTTGGAACTTAGCTTTATGCAAGTAGAAAAGGAGTAATAAATCATTTATCGATTTTATTATGGCTAAAGAAATTGCTGGATTAATTAAATTGCAAGTTAAGGGGGGTGCTGCTAACCCTTCACCTCCGATAGGCCCAGCATTAGGTTCTAAAGGGGTAAATATCATGCAGTTTTGCAAACAGTTTAACGCCAGAACTCAGGATCTTCCTGGTAAAGTTCTTCCGGTTGTAATCACTGTTTATGCAGATAAATCGTTTGATTTTGTAATTAAACAACCCCCAGTAGCCGTGCAACTTATTGAAGCTGCGAAGGTGAAAAAAGGTTCCGCAGAACCACATGTTGCTAAAGTTGGTTCTGTTAGCTGGGAACAAGTAAAGGCGATCGCTGAAATTAAACTGGAAGACCTGAACTGTTTCACACTTGATGCTGCTATAAGCATGGTAGCTGGTACTGCCAGAAGTATGGGAATCACCGTTGAAGGCGAACGCCCATCTACAAACTAATTAAATTTATTTAAAATGGGCAGAATTACAAAGAATACAAAGCTTGCTCTGGAAAAACTCGAAAAGGGTAAACTATATAGCCTGAAAGAAGCTTCAGCACTGGTAAAGGAAATCACCTTTACCAAGTTCGATTCTTCTGTGGATATTGATGTTCGCCTCGGAGTAGACCCGAGAAAAGCTAATCAGATGGTTAGAGGCGTGGTTACTTTACCTCATGGAACTGGTAAAGAAGTGCGTGTGTTGGCCCTGGTTACTCCTGACAAAGAGCAGGAGGCCAAAGATGCTGGAGCTGATTATGTCGGTCTGGATGACTTCGTTGAAAAAATCAAGGGAGGATGGACCGATGTTGATGTGATAATCACTATGCCACCTGTAATGGGTAAGGTTGGAGCCCTTGGACGTATTTTAGGTCCACGTGGTTTAATGCCAAACCCAAAAAGTGGTACAGTTACAATGGAAATAGGAAAAGCTGTTGCTGAAGTAAAAGCTGGTAAAATCGACTTTAAGGTTGATAAATTTGGAATCGTTCACACCTCTGTAGGTAAAGTTTCTTTTGACCCACAGAAATTGGTTGAGAATGCAACTGAATTTGTTAATACGCTGGTTAAGCTGAAACCTTCTGCAGCAAAAGGTACATATGTTAAAAGTATTTACCTGTCAAGTACTATGAGTCCTGGAATCCAAGTTGAACCTAAGTCTGTCTCTGAAAAGTAAACGATATGAAAAGATCAGAAAAATTCGAAATCATCGGTAGCCTTACAGAGCAGATCAATTCATCTGCACATTTTTATCTGACTGATATAGAAGGCCTGAATGCTGCTAAGACCAGCAATTTAAGGCGTTTATGTAACAAACAGCATGTAGAACTGGTTGTAGTGAAGAATACCCTCTTGCGTAAAGCATTGGAAGCATCAAATAAAAATGCTGAAGAACTTTACGATGTACTAAAAGGTAATACATCCGTTATGTTTTGTGAGAACGCAAACGTTCCTGCAAAATTGATAAAAGACTTCAAAAAGAAGAACAAGATGCCTATTTTGAAAGGTGCCTATGTTCAGGAGTCAGTCTATGTTGGCGAAAGTCATTTAGATGTATTAGTGACTATTAAGTCTAAAAATGAACTTCTTGGTGAGTTGATCGGATTGCTGCAATCCCCAATTAAAAATGTATTGGGAGGCTTACAGTCCGGTGGAAATATTCTCCATGGAGTTTTGAAGACATTGGGAGAAAGAGAATTAAATTAGGTATATAATTATATTAAAAAAGTTATCGAAATGGCAGATTTAAAAGAACTTGCAGAAAAGTTAGTTAACTTAACTGTAAAAGAAGTAAACGAATTAGCCGGAATTTTAAAATCGGAATATGGTATTGAACCTGCTGCTGCAGCTGTTGCTGTTGCCGCTGCTGCCGGCCCTGCTGAAGAAGTAGAAGCTGCAGCTCAAACCGAATTCGATGTAATTCTGAAAGCAGCTGGTCAATCAAAATTAGCAGTTGTGAAATTGGTTAAGGAGTTAACAGGTCTTGGTTTAAAAGAGGCTAAAGAAGTAGTTGATAGTGCCCCAAAAGCAATCAAAGAAAAAGTTTCTAAAGACGAAGCAGAAGCCTTAAAATCTCAATTGGAAGAAGCTGGAGCTGAAGTTGAAATTAAATAAAAGTCTTAAGACCTTATATTTAGGTTGATATGGTTTAGAACCTCACTGACGTGGGGTTCTATGCCTTTTTGTATATTTATCTTTTAATTTCAATTACACAATATACATCGATGTCAGTAAAAATTGAAAACCAAAGGATTAGCTTTTCTTCAACTAAAACTGTCTTTGATTATCCTGATTTCCTCGAAGTACAGATTAAATCCTTCATTGAATTTTTTCAGTTAGGTACTATCCCGGATCAGCGTAAAGAAGAAGGTTTATGTAAAGTTTTTGAAGAAAATTTTCCAATTACCGATACCAGAAATAATTTCGTCCTGGAATTTGTGGACTATATGGTTGATCCGCCGAGATATTCTATCGAAGAATGTATCGAACGTGGTCTTACTTTTAGCGTTCCATTAAAAGCCAAATTAAAATTGTATTGTACCGACCCGGAACATGAAGATTTTGATACGGTTGTTCAGGATGTTTATCTTGGAACAGTTCCATACATGACTCCCAGAGGAACATTTGTTATCAACGGAGCCGAACGTGTGGTCGTTTCACAGTTACATCGTTCTCCCGGAGTTTTCTTCGGACAGAGCATGCACGCCAATGGCACAAAACTATATTCTGCCAGGATTATTCCTTTTAAAGGATCATGGATTGAATTTGCAACGGACATCAATAGTGTCATGTTTGCATATATCGATCGAAAGAAAAAATTGCCGGTAACCACATTGCTTCGTGCAATTGGATTCGAAAGTGATAAGGATATTCTTGAAATTTTCGATCTGGCTGATGAAATTAAGGTTTCTAAATCCGGTTTAAAGAAAGTCGTGGGTCGTAAATTGGCTGCCCGTGTTCTTAAAACCTGGACTGAAGATTTCGTAGATGAAGATACCGGTGAAGTGGTATCTATCGAACGTAATGAAGTGGTTATCGATCGTGAAACCGTTATCGAAAACGATCATATTGAAGAAATCGTAGAATCGGGAGCAAAAACCATTTTGCTTCACAAAGAAGATCAGAATCTTCAGGATTTTGCAATTATATACAATAC
>CAIPKZ010000285.1 GCA_903865775.1 uncultured Prolixibacteraceae bacterium
CGAATACATGCCGCAAAAATACGCGTTAGTGCGGTAAATATAACTTTTTAAAAATATAATTATCTTATAGCCTGATACTTAAAAATAACATTTTCAAAAAAAACCAATAGCGTCAGAAGTCAGGACCAAATCTACTTTCTTAGTTGAAATTCAGAAAGCAGTTTTATCTTTGTTAGATCAGGCGAAACGAAAAAAGGCTCTGCTGGCGAGCAACCTTTCAGGGATAACCTGATTCTGTGAGAATGGGTCCTGATAATAAACTGTCAGGACTTTTTACAAACATTCTTTCAGACATTAACCTTAAAAAAACGTATGGCGCGAAGCGACAAATCAAGCCACTTTTTTGTAAAGTGAAGATGGAATACACCTATCGATACCCTGATGCGTTTTTTTATTATTATAGTAATTGAAGAACGTATTTAATCCTTTAAAGAGCTCGGATCCATTGTCAGCCGGACAGATGTAAATGTAATCACGTTTAACTGTTCTCCAAAGACGCTCAATGAATATATTATCCGTTGCACGACCTCTGCCATCCATACTGATGAGAATATTTTGGTTATCAACATATTCGGTCCATAATGCACAGGTAAACTGGCTTCCTTGATCGGAGTTAATAATCTCAGGTTTGCCATGGTTATTTATCGCCATTTTAAGCACAGAGAGACTATTGTCAGCGTCAAGGCTATTGAATATATCCCAGGCAACAACGTACCGACTATAAACATCGATGATTGCAGTTAGATACATAAACCCTTTTGCCATAGGAATGTAAGTTATGTCGATTTCCCACAATTGGTTGGATCTTTCTATTTTTAGACCCCGGATCAAATAAGGCCGAATATACTTTGCATGGCCTAATTTGCTCAGATTTCGCTTCGGATAGATTGCCATGATGCCCATTTTGCGCAGTAAACGACGAATGCGTTTGATGTTCATGATAAAACCCAGAGCAACAAGAAAGTCCTGCATTTGGAGTACTCCATGCGTTGGGTGATCAAGAAACTCTTCGTCCATTAGACGCATGGTTTTGAGGTTTACCTCACCCTCACCAATCGGCTCGTAATAGAAATTGCTCCGGGAGACTTCCAATAGCTCACATTGCTTTCTAATACTAATATTCTTATTATTAACGATATACATTTGAAGCTCTTTCACAGTCCGGCCTTTTTTGAAATTTTTTTTAGCCAATCACACTCCATTTCGAGTTGCCCAATTTTAGCATACAATTTCTCCTTTTCGAGCTCAGTATTCTCCTGTGGAGATTTGGTCTCGAAAATTTCTGAAGAGCGATCACTCAACTCTTGCTTCCATCGCTTGATCATGTTTGGATGGATTTCAAACCGTTTGGACAACTCTGCCAATGTCTCTCTTTCCTTGAAAGCCTCAAGGGCTACCTGAGCTTTAAAAGCTCCTGTAAATACTCGTCTGCCTCTTTTCATAATACTGGTAAATTTATTGTTTTTTCAACTAAACCAGTGGTCCGAATTTCGGGGAGTATTATATAGATTCTGGTATATTAATTACAATATCTCTTTTTTGAAAAGTGATCGACCATTTGCGGTAATCAAAAGCCTCTCCCTTTCGGGGAGAGGTTGGAGAGGGGCTTCCCTATTACTTTTTTTCTGCCGGGAACAAATCGCAGCTGATCGGGTAGTGGTCGGAATGGTTCAGGTTTGAAACCCCAAAATTATAACTGGTAAATTTGGAACTGTATAAAATATAGTCGATCCGGAAGGATGGCAGTTTTCCATTGTAGGTATTCGCTGTTCCTTTTCCGGATTCGGTGAAAGAATCTTCCAGATCACCCCTGACTGTCCGGTAGGCAAACGATACCGGCGTATCGTTAAAATCACCGCAAACAATTACCGGATAAGGGCATTGATTCAGATGTTCACGTAAGGTTGCAGCCTGTTCGGCCCTTTTAATCAAAGCTTTTCTGAATTTCATGCTGATCACCAAAAATTTGTTTTTTGTTTCAACCTGATTCTCAAAATCGATGGAGTCGATGGTATTGATCTCTTTGGGATGGAGTTGATACGATTGCAAATGGCAGTTATATATTCTTACCGTATCCGAATTCATCAGGATATCCGTAAAAATGATCATGTTTCCAGAGTTTACAAAGCGGATTTCACCCATATTCAGAATCGGAAAACGGGTTAGGGTAAGCTGCCCTCCGGCGCTACTGTTGTGGGCCAGCTGCATGTGATTGATATCTTTAAGTTTGGTATTGTTAATGTCGAAAATCTGACGTTTATTGAGCCGGACTTCCTGAAGGCAAATGATATCCGCATTGTTCTGTCGCAGAAAATCCAGGATATGATCGGCATTTTCCTTATTCGGAAATTCGGAAGTACCCAAAAAATACCGGACATTGTAACTGGTAATCCTGATTCCTTTTTCAGCGGTTGTTTTGCCTGAAAACTGAAGGTAATTGCCAATGAGCGGATATCCGGACAGTATGGCGAAAATTGAAAATAGAGTGAACCAGGGTTTTATGATTACCCAAAGGACAATGAAAACCAGGTTGATAACCAGCAGGTAAGGGTAGGCCATTCCGAACAGGGCAGTAAACCAAAGCTTCTCGGGACTGAGAAAAACCGAAACGGAAGCGATTCCCAGCGAGAAAACAGCGACCAGATTAAATAGCAGCAGCGTGTATATCAGAAATTGCTTCAACTGGAATTTTGTTTTGTGTCAACATCACCTTTCGACAAGCGACGTCTATGACAAATATATGAAATATTGAACAGCAACAGATCAGTATTTTATGGGCTTTTCGAGTGCTGCCCGAATCATCCGGTCTTTTCCGTTGATATCTTTTTTCAGCAGAACTTCCGAAAACCCTTTTTCCCGAAGCATCCCGGAACATTCATTTCCAAAGGCTTCGTTGATCTCGAAATACAAACGGCCTCCGTCATTCAGTCGGACCCGTGCAAAATCGGCGATCCGTTCATAAAATATCAGCGGATTCTCATCGGAAACAAACAAAGCAAGTTCCGGCTCAAATTCCAATACATTTTTCTCCATCAGTAATTTTTCCGTTTCCCTGACATACGGCGGATTGCTGACAATGATATCCAGTTCCGGGAACTTAATTTCAGGTGATAATTTCAAAATGTCATATTCAAACAGGGCAACATCCGCTGAGTTTAGTTCCGAATTCAGGCGTGCAGTTTCGAGGCAAACAGGCGAAATGTCGCAGGCCAGAACGGTTGACAGCGGAATGTTTTTCCGGAGTGAAATGGCAATGCAGCCGGTTCCGGTACCGATATCCAGGATCGTTGGTCTGGCCAGTTTATTTTCCTGTATGATCCATTGAACCAGTTCTTCTGTTTCGGGGCGCGGAATCAGCACTTCAGGAGCAGTCCTGAAAGGCAGACCATAGAATTCGGTTTCACCCAGAATGTACTGAATGGGTTCATGGTTTTTCAGGCGACCAAGGATTTGACTCATGCTGAGCAATTCTTCATCTGTCAGTTTTTCTTCCTTAGCAAGTAAAAATTGAGTACGCGAATATCCTTTCAGCTTTTCGAAAATCAGGAAGATCAGGCTTTCTGTTTCTTCGGGTGAATAAATTTCTGCCAATTCTTTTCGGATGGATGCAATACCTGCCTTCATTTTATACCAAAATTAATTTTTATTCGATCCAGAGCCGTATCTGGTGTAATGCCGGTGGGTTGAAATGTTTAGGACAAACGAGAGTGCGAAGATTGCCCTTTTACAGTTCTCCAATCGGTATTATTGTTATTTTTGGCAAAGTTAATTTTTTCGCTGATGAGTACTCCGCAAATCTTTATGCAACGCTGTCTCGAACTGGCACTTCTTGGAATGGGTGATGTGGCTCCCAATCCGATGGTCGGTTGTGTCATCGTATGCGATGGAATCATCATTGGCGAAGGTTATCACGAAAAAATTGGCGGGCCGCATGCCGAAGTGAATGCCATCCGTTCGGTAAAAAATCCTGAACTGCTGGAGAAGTCAACACTGTATGTTTCGCTTGAACCATGCGCGCATCATGGCAGAACGCCTCCCTGTGCTGATCTGATTATTGAAAACCGGATTCCTCATGTGGTTGTTGGTACCGTTGACCCGTTTGCAACCGTTGCCGGAAAGGGAATAGAACGAATGGAGACCGCCGGAATAGAGCTTGAGGTTGGCTTGCTCGAAGCTGAATGCCGCAATTTGAACCGCAGGTTTTTTACTTTTCACGAGAAAAAACGTCCGTATATTTTGCTGAAATGGGCACAAACACTCGATGGATTTATAGATACCGACCGGACCGAAATCCAGCATCCGACCTGGATTACCAATGCCTTGTCAAAAAGACTGGTTCACAAACAACGATCAGAAGAATCGGCTATTTTAATAGGAACCAACACGGCAGAATTCGATAACCCTGCACTGACCGTGCGCGAATGGACAGGAAATCAGCCGATCCGCCTGGTGATCGATCGCACCGGAAGGCTTGATCCTGCTTTGCATATTTTCGATGACAATGCGCCAACCTGGATTTTTACTTCATTAATGAAACAGAAAACAGGAAACAGGGAATACATCACGCTGGACTTTGACCAGGATATCCTACCTCAAATGCTTTCGGAATTGTATCAGCGGAATATTCTCTCGGTGGTGGTGGAAGGCGGAGGAATCTTACTCAACAGTTTTCTCGAGGATGGTTTGTGGGACGAGGCCTTCGTATATACCGGCAACCAGTTCTTCGGAAAAGGTGTTGCGGCTCCCCTGATTTCAGGAGAAACGATTGGATATGAAATACTCGACGATTGCAGATTGCACGTGCGGAGAAATAAGTCAGAACACGATTTTAAGGATTAAAGGATAGACAGGATTATTCAGATTTGTGGAATTTTAAATCTTCCTTATGCACCAGTTTTTTGTTGTAAACCCTTTTGAATTCAAGGCTCAAATTTCCAAAATTAATTAAGAGTCCATCAGCCATGTTGTATGCTTCAAGATAATTAATCGCTTGTGCCTTGTGAACTCCTTCAAGCTTTTCAACAGCTTTTAATTCTACCATAACTTTTTCTTCTACAAAAAAGTCCACCCGACGGGTACCAATTTGTTCTCCCCTATAAAAAATTGGCATTTCTTTTTCACGTTCAAACGAAAGCTTTTGAAAGGCTAGCTCAATGGCCAATGCCCGTTGGTAAATTACCTCCTGAAAACCATTACCAAGTGTGCTATGAACCTGCATAGCGCAGCCAATAATTTTGTGAGTCAATTGATCGATCGTGTTTTCCATACTGCTTTCTCTTTTAAGTTAATTGTCTGAACAAGATTAAATTGATTACAGAATTGTCAGGATAAATCATTTGCAAAATTACTTTTCTCAAATCCTGTCCATCTTTCAATCTTTATAATCGTGTTCAGACAATTTTCAATCCTCAAAATGAATATTTCAGGAATAAATCCATATTTCGGCCAGGCCGGTTGATTCGTCCCCAGTCGAGATGGTCGTAGTAGGTACGATTGAACAGGTTGGTAATTCCGCAGCCAATATCCAGCGCAGTTTTCGGAAATGAAAAGGTGTAATTTCCCTTCAGGTTGAATAGTGAGTATGCCGGGGTTTGATATTCGCCGTGACTTTTATTGATCCTGTTTTGTGCAAGTGACGTTTCATTTTCGAACTGTACCGAGAACTTTTCATGCTGGTATTTTATTGAAACAATATTCTTAAACGGAGGAATCAATGGGATTGGATCGCCTGAACTTAACTCGCCTAACGTAAATTTACTGAGCATGAATAACGAAATACTTTTGGTTGGTTGGTACAACAATTGCAAATCGGTGCCAAAAATTCGGGCAGAAGGAATATTAGAATAAACACGGGTTCCATTGGTATAAAAGTTCATCGGTGGTATCTCTGGATCGGTAATTCCCATGATATAATCCTGGATGTAGCTGAAGGTCTGGCTTAGATTAACTTTAATTTTTGGTCGGCTCAGTTGGAGGTCAATCCGTGCAAAGTCCGATTTCTCTGGATTGATGGTTGGATTTCCGATGTAATCGTAACCATCATAGGCATTGTAGAGATAGAATCCCAATCGCTCGGTTATGGTTGGTAATCGTTCGGCATAACCCACTGTGGCACCAAACTGAATGTGATGTGTCAAAGTGTAATCAGCAGATAAATTCAGACTTTTTACCAGCATCTCATGTTTTTTCTCCAAGGTATATCCAAATATCGAGAACTGTTGCTGTCCGTATTCCGACTGCAAAATATCGAGGTCATAATCCATTCGTCCGTTTACGGCGATTTGAAATTCCGGAGAGAAAAATGTGGTATTCTGAATAAATAATCCGGATACATTGCGAAGCATTTCGGGCCAGGTTTGCATGTACATTGGCAGTTCAGGGCCGGTTTCAGGGCGGTTCATGTGCATGGTCATCTCAGCAATCGAATGATTGATATAATTGTCGAATTTCAGTAGGATCTTGTTTTTCAGATTCCAAAATCGTTCAGCTTGCAGGTAAGTTCCAAAAGTGGTACTTCTGCCCGGCATGTCCATGTGCATATAAACCGTGTCGGTTCGGCCGGTGTGTTTGTTTTCAAGCAAAAAGGTGCTGTCGCGTTTGGAGTCGTCCATGATATGCAGCACTGTATTGAAATACATTTTCGCTTTCAACTGGGCTTTGCCGTTTCGACGATATTCTATTGCTGCCAGAATTGCCTGTGCTTTCGACACATCCATCGGTAGAGCCGGATAGCCCACATTGCGGGCAATATCATATAAAACATCGGCTTTAAAGCTGTTTACCTTATCCAACTCGTATTTCAGAACGGAATGCAGATTGGTCTTTTCGAATTGTGTAAATGGAATAATTTTATTCTGTCCATCGCGATAATTCTCATTTTTCCTGTAAACTCCGTCGATTCCCCAAGCCCATTTCTTTTTGCCGAATCCTGAGGAAAACAGGACATTTCGGCCCTGAGAAACCGACTCGTAACCAAATCCCAATGAAGAGGAATAGTATTGACTCGCATCCAGGTCTGGTTCCTGAAGTGTCATATCAACCGAGCCTCCAATATTAGAACCGGTCAAGCTGCCGTTGGTTCCCTGACTGATCCGGATGTTTTTCAGATTGGTCGGTTCGATGTACGAGGTCACCGGGTCCATTTTATCGGTGCAGGCGCCAAACATCTTCATACCATCGATGGTCACATTCAGTTGTCCGCCCGAAAAACCATGCAGTTGGGGTTCCATCGCATAAGCACCGCGTTTGATCAGCGACATTCCTTCCATTCTCACGTTGATGTTGTCGAAAGTTGCAAAATGGTTGGTGCGGTAATAATCAATCACATCCTTGTTCTGAAGGGGCAGATTGGCCGAAACGGTTACCTCATTCAGCTTAATAGTGTCGGGCAACAGGTCAATTTGTGCTCCGGATAAAAGGGGCAATAATACCAGCCAAAGCAGATTTATCAGCTTGTACATGTTCATGAAATGTAAAGAAGCCGGGGTCGAAACCCCGGCTTCGGAGATTAAAATGTGATGTTGAAATATAAATTTTGGGATACTGCCTGACCTGCTTTTTTGACTACCACATTAACCCGCCATTCGCCAGTCATGGTAAAGTTCACTTTCCCTTTATAATGTCCATTTCCGGAACTGACCGGATTCACATTGTTGGGTGAACCATGCCCCATGCTTGGCATTTCAGGTGTAATTTCAATGGTGTACGAGTCGTCGGCAGGCCAATCCATCATGCTGGCTTTACGATGAATTGTAAATTCGATGTCATTCATTCCAACCTTTGGTTTTGAAGGTTCGAGTATTGACAAAACCAACTTGTTGTTATCTGGAGCTAAAGCTGAAAATACTGTCATTACTGATGGTGTTGGATTATCGACGGTGATGTCAAATTCAGCCTCACCTTCCTTGTCGATCTTGTGGTTATGTACTGAAACACCCAGTTTCCAGGTGCCGTCCATGGCTGTTGGCATCTGGAATGCGACTGCTCCGGGGAAAACTTCATTAATTGCTGTTTCTTCCGGATTTTCAACCGGGGCGGAATGTTTCATAATCATTCCATTCATGTTCATGGTCATCAGCGGTAAAAAGTGAATATGCGCATCGGTCAGTTTTACTTTTTGATTCAGCGAATCGTAAAGAACGACGATCAGTTTGTTGTAGCCCATGAAAAAATTTTTCTGACCCCAAATCTCGACTTTAGCTGATGCTCCCAAGGCATACCCTTCAGTGAGTTTGGAAAAGCCATCCAGTGGATCAACCGGACTGACTTCGTTGTCGTCGGTACACGAGAAAAGTAAAACTGAAATTAGAAATATCGATGTGATTTTGATAAAAATGGTTTCCATTGTGAAAATAGTTTTTCAATTTAAGTAATAGCCGAGAAACCACTCAGAGCTGCACAATTGCTATGCTAAGAGTGACATCCGGAAATAAAGACAGGATATTATTTTCTATGCTTCTTTGGGAGGAATAAAAATGGAAGGCCCGGCATTTTCTTGTATCCGGGGTGGAGATAAAATGGCTTGTAAAAGAGTCTTTGTTATGGGGTGATATTGTTTGTTCTGAGTTTTCAGAAATTCGCTGATTTGCTTTTGCTGCGCGTTTTTTGAGTTGTTTTTTTCTTCGTTTTCGGAAGTGGTATCGTTTTTCGCCAGCTCTTTTTTCAAATGGCATTTCCCGGCGCAGCAGCTTTTGGGTTTATCGCGGTTTACACAAAGGTTCTTGACAATATAATCCTTATTCACAGCGTATTCAATAAACGGAATCACCGGCCTGAGGATATATAAGATCAGTACCGATAGAAAAAATATGGAATAGACTTTGATTTTCATTTTATTAGGAAACAAATCTGGGTAGGAAATGTTCAGGATTACATCGATACAGCTTGAAATTGACTCTTGTTTATCAGGATATTTTTCGTGAAATTTAGTGGTACCAATTTATAATGAATATCTGCATGGCTATTTTGCACGAAATATGGAAAGCATTGCCCAGTCTGGCTACCATCCTGTACATTTTAACAGTGGTTTTTATTGCCATACTGATCATTCTGGAGAACCGTAATCCGGTGAAAACGATCAGCTGGATACTGGTATTGGTGTTGCTTCCGATTGCCGGAATTGTGGGTTACCTGTTTTTTGGTCAGGAATATCGTAAAACGAAGATGTATTCGCGTAAAGGATTAAAGCATCTCGAAAGACTGAGAAATCTGACTCTTGAACAATTGGATACCCTTCCAAACAACCATTTTCAAATCAGCGACCGACTCTATTCCAAGAAAAGATTAATTAATCTATTGCTTGCCAATTCGAACGCCGTTTTAACAAGCGACAATGAAATTCAGATTTTACGAAATGGCGCCGAAACTTTTCCTGAGATTTTCAAAACCATTGAGGGGGCCAAACACCATATCCATTTGGAGTTTTACATTGTGGAAGACGATTCGATCGGAAATCATCTGCGCGAGCTTCTGATTCAGAAAGCCCTTGAAGGGATTGAAGTTCGTTTTATCTACGATGACGTGGGCAGTTGGGAATTGAAAAGAAAATTTATCCGTTCGATGCTGGATGCAGGCGTGAAAGTGGATTGTTTTATGCGGGTGAGGTTCCCAAATCTGACTTCAAAAGTAAATTACCGAAACCATCGTAAAATTCTTGTGGTGGATGGTACCAGTGCCTTTGTCGGAGGCTTGAATTTTGCTGATCGCTATCAGAACGGAGTCCCCGGGATCGGTCCCTGGCGCGATACCCATCTGAAACTGACCGGAGGCGCTGCTACTGCCTTGCAGATTATTTTTATGGCCGACTGGTATTTTGTTTCCAAGGAAATATTGAAAGGTGACAAGTATTTCAAACCATTTGAAGCAGGGAATGGAAAACTGGTTCAAATGGTTGCCAGCGGCCCGGACTCTGACTGGGAAAGTATTGGTCAGGCCTATTTTGCAGCCATTGCTTCAGCCACGGAATACGTCTATATTTCGACACCATACCTGATGCCACCTGCTGATATTGTGACTTCACTGAAGACTTCAGCGTTGGGCGGAATTGATGTTCGCATCATCGTTCCCGGATTGTCGGATGCAGTTACATCCAAGTGGGGAACCAATTCTTATATCGAGGAATTGCTCGAAGCCGGGGTGAAAATATATTTCTATAAAGCAGGTTTTATCCATAGCAAAGTCATCGTAGTTGATGGACTGTTTTCATCCGTCGGTACTGCCAATTTGGACTTCCGAAGCCTGGAAACAAATTTTGAAGTCAATGCGATGATTTATAATGAAGAAATAGCGGGAATTCTGACGCAGCAATTTTTTGATGACCAGGAAAAAAGTCAGGAAGTCATTCTGGAAGAATGGATCAAACGACCTCGAATGAACAAGATTAAAGAATCGTTTGCACGGATTCTGAGCCCGATGCTTTAAAAAAATGCCCTGCAAACAATTGGCCTGCAGGGCATTTTTGTAATTAATGAATGTGTTTTTTGATAATCGTCAGCTTAAAGGCTGTCTCCAAAATCCTCACGGAACTTAGCGACCAGTTTGTCAACCCAATCCCCGATAGGTTTTAGTTTACCCACAAAGAAACGAAGTACCGGTGGCTCTTCAGTCCATTCAAGTCCTCCAACAAGATGGCGGTTGTCGTATAACCACTGGATGCGGTCTTCGGCATATTTGACTTGCGACAACGTGAATACTCTGCGCGGAAATGCCAGACGAAGCAATTCCACATCAGCAAGCACATCGTCGCCATTTTCGTCACGAACGCTTGAAATGGTACCGCGTTCCATGCCGCGAATTCCGGAGGCAATGTATAAAGCTGCAGCCAAAGCTCCCGCGGGATATTGCTGCTGCGGAACGTGTGAAAGAAAATCTTTTGCATCGAGATGGCAGCCTAAACCTCCTGAAGGGGTGATAACCGGAATGCCCTTTTTGTCGAGTGCATCCACCAGATATTTGATGAAGGTAGGTGAATGGCTGATTACATTGAAATCCAGCGTTTCAATCAGACCCACTGCCATCGCTTCGATTTCGCGAACACTCATCCCGCCATAGGTAAGGAATCCTTCATAAAGTGGAACCCAGTCGCGCATTTGCATATAGATATCGTGGTTATTGGTACAAATACCTCCGCCACGGGTACAGCTCACTTTACGACCTGAAAAGTATGAGAAGTCGGTGTAGCTCAACATTTCGTGCAAAATGGATTTGATTGACTTGTCCTGATAACCTTCCTCTTTGGTTTTGATAAAATAGAGGTTTTCATTAATCAAACTGGTATCCATCAACAGCATGATTTTGTTTGCTTTGGCAATTGCCGAAACTTCGCGAAGGTTTGCCATCGAAAACGGCTGGCCTCCGATTAGATTTGTGCCTGCTTCGAAACGAATGTAGGCAACGTTTCCGGCACCCCAACGCTCAATTACATCATGCAGTTTACCGATATCCATGTTTCCTTTAAACGGGAAATCGCTTTTTATTTTCAGGGCTTCATCGGTATAAATTTCTTCAACTGCGCTGCCCATCATTTCGATGTGTGCTTTTGTTGTGGTGAAATGGTAGTTCATGGGAACAACAGTTCCAGCCTTGCAAAAAGATTTTGCAATGATGTGTTCTGCGGCACGGCCCTGATGTACAGGAAGAAAATATTTCTGGTTAAATACTTCCTGAATGGCATTTTCAAGTTTGGTGTAGCTGGCAGATCCGGCATACGAATCATCGGCAACACTCATTGCACCTACCTGATTATCGCTCATGGCATTGGTTCCTGAGTCGGTAAGCATATCGAGGAAAACGTCCTTGTTTTGAAGCAAAAAGGTATTGAAGCCTGCTCCGAAGATTGACACTTTGCGTTCTTCGATGGGTAAAAGGTTCAGCTTTTGAACCACACGTACTTTGTGCATTTCGAGTGGTGTGGTTTCACCACTGTAAAATTTGACGGTTTTTAATTTTTCAAGATTTTCCATAAGTTGATTACAATTGGTTCGTAAAATCATATTTGATTCCAAAACCATATTAAACCTGAAAACGAAAGTGCAATCGTGATCATTTTTAAATTTGATTTTTGGATATGCGAGTTTACAAATAAAAATCTGTAATCAAATCAAGAGATTCAGTTTTGATTTGTAATATAAAACATACGATTTGTTTGAATTTAGTATTCAGAGATGGTGATATTTCCATTCCGAAGGGGAGGCATTAAAATAGAAATTTTTAAAACAATCAAAGAATATTAATTTTTGATAATCTTTTCAAAAACTGTTCCCTGACGGGTTTTGATAGAGACCAGATAAATTCCTTTTGGCCGGGATGAGATATCAATCGCCGGAGTTTGACTTTTAAAGACTGAATTTCCCGATAGACTGAATACCTCCAGGCTATTAAAATTTTCAGCATGAACATTATACGTCCCATTACCGGGGTTGGGATAAACCAGGAAGGCATTGCTGCCCACTGTTTCCTGACTGAATCCTGTAATTGTACCCGACCAATCCAGCGAAATGGAGGAAAAGCTTGAAACATTTGCAGGGGCAAGTTTTTGAGCAGTTGGGCCTTTCGTGAACGTAAAACCGGAATAATTGCCAGTTGAATTTTTATCTGTCAACTCCATTCTGATTTTGTAATCGCCATCGGCAACTAATTTTCCCGAATAGTCAGTTCCATTCCATGTGCATGAACGCACCGCATGGCTGCTTTTGGTTGCTCCGCTGGTTGCATCTGTAATATTGTAATCTTTACCTGCGGCATGTGTTGCCGTAAACCAGTTGGTCAGATATGCTTTTCGGGTATTGGCATATGCCAGCAGCGTTTTTACAAATTTTCCTGAATTGTCTTCGACCCAGATTGCAACAATATTTTTAGGGGCATATTTTCCACCTGTTGAGCTGGTGGTTACTGAAACAGAAAGTGTTCCGGTGGTCTGCGCCTCAATCAAACTTCCGAATAAACAAAACAACAGTAAAATCAATACTTTCTTTTTCATTTTTATCTTCTCCATTTTATTGATTGGCCGCAATCTACCGATTTTATTCTATCAATGTAAAACACTGAACTAATTTTTCTATGAATACTTTTGGGTAAAGAAAATCCAGGTTTAAAACGGCAATTTCCCCAAATCCACATTTCCTCCACTCAGGATTATCCCTACCCTTTTGCCTTTTACATCCAGTTTGTTTTCGAGGATGGCAGCCAGTGGAACTGCAGATGAAGGTTCGATGATGATTTTCATTCGTTCCCAAATCATGCGCATGGCTGCCACAATACCTTCTTCTGAAACGGTTACAATCTGGTCAACTTCCTTCAGGATAATAGGGAAAGTCAAACTTCCAAGCGAAGTTAAGAGACCATCGGCAATGGTTTTAGGTGCTACTGAAGCTTGGAGCGTTTTGGAGTAGAACGAGCGAAAAGCATCATCGGCTCCCGCAGGTTCGGCGGCAATGACCAGGGCATTTGGCAACAAAGCTTTGGTTGAAATCGCTGTTCCGCTCAATAGTCCACCGCCACCAACCGGAGCCATCACCACGTCCAGATGACCAATTTCTTCAATCAGTTCCTTGGCAGCGGTTCCTTGTCCGCAAATTACGTTGAAATAATTGTACGGATGGATTTCGGTTGCTCCGGTTTCGGCAGCAACTTTTTTCAAAGTCGATTCGCGTGCTTCCAGCGTAGGAGTGCAGAAAGTAATATGAGCACCATAACCTGCTACTGCGATTTTCTTAATTTCCGGAGCATTTTCGGGCATCACAATGTAGGCAGGAATTCCCCGCATTCGGGCAGCTAAAGCCAATGCTGCGGCATGGTTTCCTGAAGAGTGTGTGCAAACTCCGTTTTTGGCTTCTTCGTCAGTTAGTGCAAACACCGAATTGCATGCCCCACGAAACTTAAAAGCGCCAACCTTTTGAAGGTTTTCGCACTTGAAAAACAAGTCGGCACCAACCATTTCGTTGATGCTTTTTGAGCTTAATACCGGAGTATGATGAATATACGGACGAATTCGATCGTGCGCTTTTTCAATATCTGAGAAGGTAGGTAGTTCGGTCATTACTGAAATTTATTAATTCTTCACCAAGATTGGATAGCTTGGTGGCAGTGAAAAAATGTCAATCCAAAGAATATCATTTTCCGGTAGTTCCATAGTGGAAATTTAGTTATCCGAGGCATACCATTCGGCGAAGGAATTGCCGGTTTCGTAAAGGCGAATGCTGAAAAGTTCCAGATGTTCGGGCAGCAGGAGTTTCACCTGACCGGCAATGTACAGCACCATGTTTTCTGAGGTGGGTTGAAACGGAACAACCTGAAGTCTTTCATACATCTGACCCACTGCACTGAGTTTGTCGATCGGGGCTTTTTCGTTGATCATCAGCGAATGATCCAGTTTGCTGATAATCTGCTCCTGAATGAGTTTTTTCAGAATGCTGAAGTCAATCACCATTCCGTCTTTCGGACTTCCGGCGTCCTGCATGGGTTCACCAGCAATAGTAACCTGTAATTTGTAAGAATGTCCGTGGATATTGCGGCAAAGTCCGTCGTAGTTGAGTAGTGCATGCGACATTTCGAAGCCGAATTGTTTGGTAACCCTGATTTTTGCCATAATTTGATTTTCCGGAGATCGAAATAAGATCTGATTCCTGAACTTTATTCGCAGGTGCAGCGTTGCAGGCAGTCAACAATCTGACTGAGAATATCATGTTTCAGATAATAGGAAGTATTTTTACCTTCACGTTTGGAGCATAAAACCCCCTTATCTTTGAGAATACCTAAATGGTGCGAAGTAGTAGATTGTTCGATACCAAGCAGTTCATGTATTTCTGTTACGGTAAGTTTTTTACCACCTTCCAAATGTTTCAAAATAGCAATTCGCATAGGATGTGCGATGGCTTTGAGCATACTGGCGGCCATTTCCAATTTATCGGATTCTATTTCCTGAATGTTCATCATGGTTCCTTTTTTACAAATGCAAATATATCAATATTTAGGTTTATGAAAAATTTTCTTTTGATCTGTCATTAGTTTAGAACGTATCCAAATAAATGAAAATTAGCTTTTTACAAACTCAAGGTCTAATAATGATCAAACCGTTTGGTTTTCCTGAAAAAGTAAATATATTTTATAATTTTGAGTCAATCAAAAAAATGCCCGAATGACCTCTTTGGATATCATACAATCGCCGATAAAGGACGAACTTAAAAGTTTCGAGAGTTACTTTAAGGAGTCTATACAAAGCGATATTCCACTACTTCGAATCATCATCAGATATATTCTCTGGAAAAAAGGCAAGCAAATGCGCCCGATGTTTGTCTTTCTGTCGGCCAAGATGTGTGGCGAATTCAATGAAACAACTCTTTTGGCAGCGTCTTCCATTGAATTGCTGCATACGGCAACTTTATTGCACGACGATGTGGTAGACGAATCGTACGAGCGCCGCGGGAGTTTTTCGATCAATGCACTCTGGAAAAATAAAATTGCCGTTTTGGTTGGCGATTTCATTCTGGCCCGTGGAATGCTGAATACCCTCGACCGAAAGGAATACCGGTTTTTACACCTGATTTCCGGAGCAGTAAAGGATATGAGCGAAGGTGAAATTCTGCAAATGCGCAAAAGCCGTAAACTCGATATCGACAATGAAACGTATTTCGAAATTATTCGCAAAAAGACGGCATCACTTATTGCAACCAGCATGGCAATCGGCGCGGCATCGGTAACCAAGGACGATGAAGTCGTTGAGAAAATGTTCCGGATTGGATTGGACGTTGGAATTGCTTTCCAGATCAAAGACGATATTTTTGACTACCAAAGCAAAGGAATTCTGGGAAAACCTACCGGAAACGACATTAAGGAAAAGAAAATCACGTTGCCACTTCTTTATGTTCTGAATAATTGTGAATCAAGGGAACGTAGCCGGATATTAAGTCTGATCAAACGCAAAAATAAGAATCAGGCCAAAGTTAAAGAGTTGGTCGATTTGGTGGTGAGCCGTGGTGGACTTGAATATGCAGCTCAACAAATGAACCAGTTCCGTGAAAATGCCGTTGCCGGAATTATGGAATTTCCCGAAAGCGAATCCCGGACTGCGTTAATTGAACTGGTAAATTACACGACTACCCGGCAAAAATAAGAATAGAAAAGAGGCATTCGTCAATAGAAAATTAGCTTTTTTACTAATGACCAATGACTTATTCCTGAATTTTATTTCACTTTTCGGAATATCTTTTGCGAAAAATAATTAGGTAATGTTTGATCGGTATTGATGATAATTCCGCCCAGAATGTAAACCGGATACCGGTTCAAAAAATCCGGATGATGCTGGATGAGTGCAATGATTTCCTTTTCAATCTCGTTGTAAACCAAATGAGTGGTTTTCAGGATAGGAACTTCAGCGTTCCTTATTTCTTCAGCCATCGGCAACAAACGAAGCGCTAAAAATTCAGGCTGAAATTCAGAATAATCGGCAGGGTCGATCTGATGAATGGAAGAGGATAAGACATGGTCCTGCACCATCATCAGTGCGCCACAGGTATTGGTATGGCGATGTTGACCGACGCGCCTGATTTTGCCGACTTCTCCGGTTCGTGAAATGCCGATGTGCGAACCAAAAATGAATAATGCCGCTCCTCCGTCGGGAATATGATCGGAAAAAGCGGTGAGCCCAATTTCTCCAACGAAAGGATATCCGGCCAATCCACCCATAATAAATGTTCCTGAAGGTGACGGAAGATTCATCTTTACCGGATTGTGATTGAGTTCATCGAAACAA
>CAIPKZ010000286.1 GCA_903865775.1 uncultured Prolixibacteraceae bacterium
AAGATTCAGCCGTGTAGTTATCGAAGAAAAGTCATTGTTTTTAGCTTCAGCTGCAATTGGAGAATGTTTCAATACAAAACGCATAGCTTCCGAATCGATGGGGAATTTGATGGTTTTTGAAGCACAATAAAGTTCCGGATTTTCCAGTATCGGTGCAGATCCAACAATGCGTAAAGCTTCATCAGCCATTAAGTTGCCAATCCGGATACATTCATTCCAGTCGTTATTCTCTTTACCACCATCAACCTGAGGATCGATTCTGGTATCGGCGGTGACCATTCCACCCTGTGCGCTGTTCATGAAAATGGCCATTCCACCCACTTTTGATTCGATCCGGTCGTACAATGGTCCACATAAATCGGGGCTGAGTAGTTTTCGATCAGGACCCAGAATCTCAGGATGAGTAGCGTAATTGACCAAGGTTGCGATAGGCTTTCCGGCGTTTTTGCCTGAAGTAGCAATGGCCTGAATTACACCCATTCGCCTGTCGTATAATTGAGGCGCATAATAGTTGTAGGCTATTCTTTCGGCAGCTTTATCGACTGCAGTTTTGAGTGAAGCAGGTTCCAGTTTCGAAACTGCATCGTTCACTGCATCTGCAATTTGAGTCACACACCAGCTAAGGTAATTCAAGTCAGCGCCGGTATTTCCGTTTTCGTCGGTAAAACCATAAGCATCCGGGCAACTGTGGGCATGTGTGGCGCCAATCAATATGTTTTCCGGAGCAATACCTTTGATGAGTTTACGTGATTTGTCGCCCAAATAAGCTGGCCAGCCAATATTGTCGACACTTACGATGGCAACCCGGGTATTGCCTTTTTCCAATACAAAAGCCCTTACGGTAAGTTTTCCCAGAAATGCGGTTGGAATTTCGGGAGTTCCCATTCCTCCTGAAATCGGGATTAAATGGTCAGGTGTGATATCACGCATGGCAGCTCCCGCTTTAAAGGTCTGTGCATTGATATTCAGACAGAAGAGTATAAGAAAGATTGCTGAAATTGTTGTTTTCATGGTGTAATTTATTTAGGATGAAAAATTAATAGATGTAAATCGGATTTGAATAAAGCCATGGAATTAATTTCCCATTTTGCTTAATGTGCATTTCGAGACGGTAAGCACCCTTTACTATCGGTTCTGACCAGGAATATTGGTAATCTTCGCCCGGCGAAATTTGGATTGTTTTACCATTATGTATCAGCCTGAACTGACCGGGTAGGGGAGAGTCTGCTTTCAGTGCCTTCACCTGATCAATTTTGATTGAATCACCCAGAATGCCAATTATACTATCCTTTTGATTCGAGGCATAATACAGGAATCCTTTGGCATCGCCTAAACTTTTAAATGCGGTGTACAAATGTCCTTTTTTCATGCTATCTGCCAGAGATGGAACTGATAAAGAATCGGCCAAAACATAGTTGGTAATGTAGTTGTACCCTTCGTTGTAGGTATCAATCATGAACTTGAAAATCCAACCGCTCTTGTCCGGTTCGCTGAAAAGCCATTTGTTCCAGAATTTAACTTCCATGGTATCGACAGCTTTGGCATTGGGTCCAATCCATTGAATCCGCCCATCGTTCAGGTATCTTGCCCGGAAACTCTGATTCTCATGGGTATCGACAGCTGAAAAACCTACAATTTTCCGTTTCATGTTCAAAGAATCCCAACGGGCCAGAATAGTGGTTTGTTCGTCAAAAAATTCGCGCAATGCCCATGGCCTGAATTTGTTCCCGTTTACGATGAAATTCAGGATATGCGAAGCGGCTGATTCTCCATCTTTTGTGTCGGTGTGAAAATTGTAAATTTCCATGCCCTGATAATCCGGATTTCCCCAGTTATGCGGTTCTTCGGTATGTGCATAAAAGATGATGCCACCACCGGTAACAATCTTTTTTGCAACCGAATCTTTGGGTAATTTCCAGTTAATAATAGTTGATTCCAGCGGCCAGCAATCAAATCCCTGTTTTTCACTTCCTGATTCGATTAATATTCCATCGTAATTTCCATGATATCCTTTGGGAATGGTATCCTGATCAAATTTAGGGTGGTCGGTCAGGAATACAAAATCGATTCCATTGTTTTTTGCTGCCGGAATGATGTCGGTTAAAGTACCTTTACTATCGTGCGACAGGTAACTGTGAGCATGCATCACGCCGCGATAGGTCTTTAGCTTACTCAGATTCGCCGGTTCTTTCCGTAGTTTCTGAAACTCATTCACTTGCTTTTCCATTCGGGGATAAGTTATCCAATGACGCCACAAGGGCGTTGCAAAAGCCATCAAAAGAGCAATCACAATGATTCCTGAAACAGAATAGAGAAGTACCTTGATTATTCTTTTTATCATTTCGGATTTTTCGTTAGAGGTTTTCGGTATTCGTCACGATTTTAGAAATCTGGCGGATTAAATCCATGGTGTATTCGCCCATGTTTGGACCGAACCAGCCCATCAGTTTCGATTCGTATTCATCCATGTAATAATACCGGCCTGGAACAATGTATCCGACATAATTGCCATTGAAACTGGTGACATTTGCATGAAAACCTTTGGATGCCAAAGCATTCTTTATCTGTAGTGCATATTCGCCACTGAAGTCAGCGGGAGCCGAAATCCAAACCATGTTTCCAATCCGGACTGCCTGTAGGTAGACGTTTTCAGGAAAGGGCATTAATTTTTTACTCAATGCCGACGACAGGTTGAGTTTGGTTGTCAACCTAAAATGATATGCTGGTAATTGCATTTTCAGGGTCATGGCAGAGAATGCTGGTTTGTCGCTCAAGGTTGTCTTCGGTAAATAAATATTCAGGCTGTCGGCTAATGATTCGCCAATATTTTGGGGCCGGTCGAAACCTTCGCCTTTTCCTGATGGACTTTGACTTCCGACCGAGCCGGCATAAAAGACAGCTACATCATAGGTTTGTTCCATTTTTCGTTCCCAGTAACCCGGATAATCGGCGCTGACTTCCATGTTTCCTGAGCCCATCGTGGTTGAATGGGCAGAAAATGAACCCATTATTGCTTTTCTATGCCCGATTTGTTCAATGCTGATGAAACTGAAATCGTTGTTTTTGGTACCGAGTTCACCGATTACGCGGTTGTTGGTATATATTCCGGCACTAAAATCTCCTGATCCGATACATGCAGGCCGGAGGTCAGCCAATGCCGAGATGACAGCTTTTGAAATCTGCTGGACCAACCATTTTTCCAGATTGATGTTTTCTTTACCTGAAAACTGCTCACCAATAAACCCTGGTCCCCAGGCGCCCACACTCGAATGGGTATGTGTAGCTGAAAAGTAAAGCTGGTTGCGGTGGATTCCTTTCCGGAGTAAAACAGAAGTTACGGAATCGATAATGTTTGGCGGCATAATCAGCAAGTCGGCACCTACGAAAACCATCGTTTGTTTATTGGTTTTCAAAGCAACAGCCCTGACAAAAATACTGTCGTGAATACCGGTAGCTGCTTTTCCTTTTCGCGCGCCAAAACCTGCCAGCGGAATCTGTTTGAATTTGCCTTCAGCAAAATTATCTTCCGCACTGTTTAGGGTGGGAGTGATGCTTACACGGGAAAAGCCTGCCTGTATTGAATCCGTTGTAATTTCAGTATTTTTTTTCAGGCTATCGATGCGGGCACAACTGGTTTTAAAATAATTGCTCTCAAAATAAGGTGTGCTGTCAATCGAATCTGTTGCAATGAAAAACAATATAGTCAGCACGACAAGTGCAGCTCCAAAGTAAATTCCAATTTTTCTGATCATTTCGTCTGTTTGTTTATTTAGGTCGTTAAACTGAGCTTATTTTTGAAACGAAAACTTGAAGCCTTCGTTAGCTTTATCAGCAGTTTTATAAACTACAGCTTCTGAAAGATAAATATTTGCTCCTTCTGATTCACTGCGTTTTTCACCTTTTACAACGATCCGAACTGCGTGTTTTCCTTCCGGAAGATTGGTTGTCAGAAATAGATTTGTGTTGCCGGGAGACTGATTGCAGTAATGAAAATAACAGTCAATGGTTCTTTTCAATTCTCCATCAAGATAAATATCAGCTTTTCCACAATCCCTGTCCCAGTTTCCGGCGATCGAAACGCCTGTTCCCTCAAACGTAAAGATAGCTTCGTTTCCGGTAATTCCGCTTACCCGGTCTCTTGGATCATTCTTTTCCTTCATTCGGGTTAACCAGTTCCCCTTGAATTCCCATGCTCCTTTTTCGAATACGGTTACCCGGCGATCGAAAATGACTTTTGGAAAGGAAACTTCCGGTGGTCCGGGGTCAGGAATTTGTATTTTGATTTGAAGTCTGTTTTCAGATGCTTCTCCACCATTTTTCATGGTAAGTTCTTTTGCATACTTTATCGTGTTTTCAACAGCTTTATTAAATGTGTAATTGGTATTGATGAAAAGCGAATCGCTGATTGCCAAAACATGTTCGCGATATTCTTTTGGAAATCCGCTGAGTCCTTTCATTACTCCCAAAACAGCCATTGCACTGGATGGATTGCAATCTGAATCCTGGCCGCATCGGGTAGTGATTTCCATTGTTTTTTGAGGATCTTCTTCGCCATAAAGTAAGCCCATGACGATGTAAGCACCGTTCAGTTTGGCATCAATGTTATAACTCGATCCGGCACCGCATAGATCGGTACTGGCCCATTTGGCCTCTAATTCTTTCCATGCTGCACGCCAGTCGGTTGGATATTGTTTGTAAAGCAGAATGACGTCGTTGACGATTTTTGAATAATCACTTTCTGCAGGTATTGAACGGAGGGCATATTCAACAATTTTCAACAGGTCGTTCTCAAAATAGGCTTCAGAACACAGTGCGGCAACAAAAACGCCCCCGTAAACGCCGTCGCCGTAATTCATAATGTGACCGATTTTGTTGGCGATTTGATTGGCAGTCTGGGGCATTCCGGGACAAATCAATCCGATGTAATCGGCTTCAATCTGAAAGTCAATATCATCGGCATGAGAATTAAATTCCGGATTCCCTGACAGCGGAGGGAAAATGCTGTCGTAGTAGTTTTTTCGCGCCTGCACATTGGCATGCCACAATTTGTACCCTGATTTGGCAAACAGTTCCTGAAATTTTTTGGCTGGTGCATCAATTCCGAATTGATCCATGGTCATCATAAAGGTTAGCTGCACATAAATGTCATCTTCGGTGAGCGAAAAATTGACATGAGCCGGTTTCCATTTGATCGAATCTTCCAGGGTGAATCCGTGTGCAACAAACTCCGTCGGACCTCCATAACTTACGCCAATCATTTTGCCAGCCCAGCCGCCGGCGATTTTATCTTTTAAAACATCAATCGGAATGGACCGTTGATCAGCTTCCTTTTTCGGTTGACATGAGGTAATAGCTAGTGAAACAAGGAATATTACTATTGGAAATAGGCGGGTTTTCATTGATGCAGTGTATGGGAATCTATTATTTGATATTTTTAAATCGCTAAAAAAAAAGTCAGCCACCGAAAAAACGATGGCTGCTTTACATTTATGTTTGAGTGTAATTACTTTCTTAACAGAAGGTTTTTGTCGTCGGTCACAAACATTCTTGTACTTTGTGTGTAATCGTCTCCAAAAGGAGCTTTGTATTTCAGATCGACATAGAACGCTTTGAATCCGGATTCCGGTATTTTAACCTGAACGGTAATTTCGGCTTGTTTGGCTGAATTCATGCTTTTATCTATCCACTTTTCGTCCCTGAAATCCTGATCTTTCGAATCGGCACTCCATACAATGGCATCAACTAAAATTTCCGGAGTTGATTTGATTTTTAAAGTGATCGTTTTATTATCCTGAGAAATGGTATAGTTGCAGATTGGATATTTGCCATTGGTGACGGTAGTTCCAAGAAATGCGCTTAATGTGGCAAAGGCTTTCTTTTTGTCTCCCAAATCATGAGCAGCATTTGGTGTATAGCAAATGTGATTATCTCCTGGAATGCTGTCGATGTAATTTTTCACTGCATCGGCAGGCCAGTAAGGGTCGTTGGTTCCCATGAAAATCATTTTTGGCATGGTTAAGGTTTTGCGGTAGGAATATGGATCAATCATTTTGGTTAGATCATTTCCTCCAGGAGTCCCAAGCTGTTGGGCAATTCCAAGTTTCACATAGTCTTCAATTTCAATGCTGTAATCTCCCCATACCTTTTTCTGGTAGTCGATATTTACAGGCATGTTTAACACATCAATCACCATTGGACCAATAGCTTTTACGCGTTTGTCATTTGCTCCGGTCAGCCAGGTTGTCCAGCCGCGTTTTGATGCGCCTGATACAACAAAATGTTCAACTTTCCGCTTTAACGTCTTTTTTGAAAATTCCTGAACAGCGTCCATTGCCCTGATTGCACTTTTGGTCATCGGGAACAACAATGGCCAGGTAAAATCATGATCCTGCAAATAGTTGTGAAGCGTGAAGGAAATCAGCGCATCTTCAGACAGGTCATCATACAACGGTTGATTTGGAACCTGCCAGATCAGGGCAACGATTGACATATTTGTTTTTGCCACATTACTTAGCGATTTTGCAAGGCTTTCTGTCCATTCGTGTGTACTTGGGACTCCCTTGTCGACATGTCCACCCGTGATAAACAACAAAGCATCCTTGTATTTTAAGATGTCAGGGACGATGATAAACATTTCATGTTTCCAGGTAATTCCACGCCATTGCTGAGAGGTAAATAGCATGCGATATAAAGTAACTCCTTCACCTCTTGCCTGGTCCTGAATTTCCCATTTGAACGATTTGTCAGAATTGTGAAGGTAGGCCTGCATGGCAGTTTCAGGAGTAATCGGTTTGCCTGCCAGAACAATCGTGACAGAATAAAAAAGAACGATAACTCCAACTAATAATTTTTTCATTTTTAATTGCTTAATTGATACGTAAACTAAAATATACAATTAAGCAGGTGATATTTAAAATATCCCTGCTTAATTATATTGATGGTTAATGTTTTACCATGGTTTTCCGGTTCCTTGCTGAAGCCAGTTTTTCGACCAGTTTCCATTCTTGCCGTCAGTTGAAGAATAACTGCTTAACTCAAGTTTGTTTACTGCTGTATTTGTGTTTTCAGGATTGTAAAGAACTTCATTGTTGCCATACATAAACCGAACAGGCAATACAGCTCTTTTTGCTGAAGGACCTGAAACCAGTGCCGGTAATCCGGTCCGGATGAAATCTAACCATGATTCGCTTGCTGCTGTCCAGCTGGCAATCCATTTTTGTTCCATAACCTGAGCCAATGAACCATTATAGGCAACACCACTGTTGGTAATGTACGTTTCGTAATTATCACCTAATCCCCATGCTTCGAGAGAGGCCTGAACTCCTGCATTGTAATGAGCAGCAGCAGTCCCTCCGGCATTCCATCCCTTGAGGGCAATCTCGGCAAGGCTAAAATGTACTTCGGCTGCCGATAACATTCTTACTTTCAGCAGTGGTCCGGAAGCATCTTTATAGATTTCATTCAATTGTGAAGCATGTATATTTGCATCGCCTTGATTTAGATTTGGACTTAAATTATAAAAGAATTCAAACGTTGACCATGCTGGTGGATAACCAACATATTCCTGATCCAAATCAAGTGGTACTCCATATTTCGATTGATATTCATCTGCTTTTTCCTTTGAAATTATGCGTACGCCATTGATAGTCTCATCATAATCAGCTGCTTTTGAAGCGTCAATCTGCAATGGGATTTTTACTTTTGACGCCCAAATACTTATGCGGGGATCACTGTGCGATTTCAACTTGTTCAACAAAGTCGCACACATTTTCACTCGGGTATAATTGGATATATCTGAACTGAATTTGGTGTTGGTTGGCCACGAATCCGAAGAACTCAATCCAACGTAGCTGTAACACGCATCATCAGCGGCATCTAAAATCAGCGGATATTTGTCTGGCTGTCCGGTGATTTTTTCAATACCGGCTTTTGCAATGGCGGGTTCTTTGGTCGAAATTCTTAAATAGTACCTAAGGGCCATCGAGTTTGCAAACTTGCGCCATTTGGAAACATCACCTGCATAGATAATATCTTGCGGTGAACTGATTTCCTTGTATTCACTCTGATCTTTTGATAATAGGGTGTTGGCACTATCCAGCAAAGCAATAACGCCCATATAGATGTCTTTTTGTGAATCAAATGCAGGCTTGAAATAAGCTGAGCCTTCTTCACCCCGAAGTGCCTGGCTAAAGGGAGCATCTCCCCATAAATCGGCAATCATTCCAAAATTGTAGGCTTTGAAGAGCATGGCAACGCCTGTCTGAAAATCAAGGCTTGATGCTTTTGATTTTTTTAGCATCTCCTGGGTATTTCTCAAAGTAGCATAGTTTCCGGCCCAACTCTGATCGCTCCAGTCGTATCGGTTATGGCCACCAGACCAACCATCTTTTTGGGTATGTTGCATTACACCGGCAATGTCGCCATATCCCTGTCCAAGAACCATTCCTCCGGTAGAAGTGATGACTGTAGCCATCAGTAAATTGGGAGATGCATTGGCCGGGTCAACACCGTTAGGATTAATGTTCATATCTGCCAGATTTTTGCAGGATGACATGATAACCACCAACAGAATTAAAACTGCTGAAATTTTATTTTTTATCGTGTACATAATATCAGATTTTTATAGTTTCTAAAAAGTCAGGTCTAATTTAATACCAACAGGAATAACCCATGGATCAAGGTTGTATCTTTCAATACCTTGTTTGAATTGTACTCCTCGTTTACCTTCTGTTGATGCTTCGGCCTGGAAGGCGCGTTCAGGATCTATTCCGATTTTGGCTTTGGTCCAGATCATGATATTACGGCTATATACCGAAACCGATAAGCCTTTAATACCACCCAATTTGCTTAATGCACTGTTTGGAAGTTTATAGCTGACAGAAATTTCCCGCAGTTTTATAAAATCTGCATCGAACAATGCTGCTTTTGTAAGATCCCATGCATTACTGATAATGTAAGGCTGAATCAAAGTTCCTTCGCCACCAAGGTTTTCTTTATACGTTACATTGCCATTGGCATCGGTAACTGCAACAACTCCGGGAACAAAAACACCGTCATTCAAAGCAGTTCCACTCATACTTTCACGGAATCCGCCTAACTCTTTGGTTGGACCTCCAACAACATGTAAACCGTTCAGAATTAATTCGTCCTGATTGGCAACCAACCAGTCACGAAGTTCCTGACCTGTTCTTCCTTCCGGATTAATCATACTTTTCAGCCATGAACCTGATAAACCATCATCACGGCCATATCGTTCGGTTTGGGATACAAATTGTCCGCCACATCTCCAGTCGAGCGTGAAATTAAGTGCGAACGATTTATAAGTAAGTGCTGAATTCAATCCTAAAATAAACCGTGGATTATAATTTCCGATTTTATTCCGGACACCAGGTTCATTGAATTTTACTGTCTGCCACTCATAATCAGGTTCCGGGGCTATAATCGGATATCCGTAATATGGTGAACTCTTATCTTCAACAGTTATGATTTTTGCGTCATAAATGGCTCCAACTTCGTCGCCAACATATGACCATGCACCACCTTTTGCATCTTCCCAGAATTTAATTGCTTCAATTCCCGGTGAGATTTCTTTCACTACTGTCCTGTTGCGGGTCAGGTTGGCGCTGATGTCCCAGTTCCAGTTAGCTGTTTTTACTGGTGTTCCACCCAAGGTCAGTTCCCAACCTGAGCTTGCAATTAAACCTGCATTAATATTGATCGCATCAGAACCTGTGGAACTTGCAATTGGAATATTTCTTAAAATCTGGTTGCGGTTTTCAACGGTATAATAAGTTCCTTCAAATCTCAACCTGTTTTTAAAAAGGCCTAAGTCCAATCCAATTTCCTTTGAAGTTGCTTCTTCAGGTAAAAGGTTTGGTGATAAAAGTGTTCCTGATTTAGCCAACCGAATTGCTCCGCCCCACTGACCGGCATTTCCGTAGGTGTTAATCAACTGATATGGGTCAGTGTCGTTACCAACTTTAGCCCAGCCACCACGAACCTTAAACAGCGAAACCTGATCTCCCATATCAACCATTTTGTCAACAAGAAAACTCAATGAGGCCGATGGATAGAAATAGGAATTGTTGGCTTCAGGTAAAGTACTTGACCAGTCGTTACGGGCAGTAAGATCAAGGAAAATCATGTCTTTCCAACCCAGATTTGCCAGTCCGTAGACACTGTATATCGCTTTTTGAGACCACCCGCTTCCATAAGATAAAGTTCCGTTTTTAATGTTATTCACCGTGAATACATTTGGAACTACAAGACCGGCTGTTGAGGAGTTAGACAGCCCCTGACCTTTAATGTACAGGGAGTTTCCTCCGGCAGAAAAGGATAAGCTAAAGTCATTCACATCTTTCGTGTAAGTGGCCAAAGCGTCTAAATTTCGCTGATAGCTGTTTGATTGTGAAATACCATACGCTCCATTATTTGGTTCGTTAGTGTATCCGGGACCGATTTTTGATTCACGGGTTTCGTCAAACTGGTCAACCGAATAGCGAACAAAAGCGCTGAGTTCTTTAGTTACCTGCCAGTCAGCTTTTAAATTTCCGTAAATCCGGTTTCTTGTGTAACTATTGTTCACTTCATTAGCCAGAAAGTAGGGGTTGTTGTATGTGTAATATGGAACGTTTTGTGCAATCCCTTCCTGTCCGGGAGCCCAGTAACTCTTTAATTCGCGGATGTCAGTATTTTGTGGAACGGCAAATGCCCATTGCATTGGATTTGTTCCACGGTTGCTTGAAGGGCGGTTATTTGACCAGGATTTATTGATGTTAATGTTGGAACTGATCCTTACTTTATCGCTAACTTTCAAAGAGGCCGAAGTCGTCAGGTTATTACGGAACAAATCTGAATTTGGTATAATTCCATTGTTGCTCATATTGGATAATCCGATCCGGTAATTGAAAGCATCGGTGCTATTTGAAACCGCAATTTCGTTCGATGTTGTAACACCGGTTTGAACGAAATTCTTCACGTTGTTCGGATGTGAAACCAATTCGGTTGGAACCTGTACGCCATTTGCATCCCTTGGGCTGTTCCACTGAACTGCAAAATATCCACGGTCAAGTTCATATCCCGTACCAGCCATTAACGAAGGATCTACAACCATAGTTGTTCCAGCAGGTAAATCTGACGGAGTGTATGGAAAACCGCCGTTTGCAAATTTTTGATTGATATCCCAGAATTTATAAGGTTGGTCGAAGACTGTGTTGGAAGACACATCAATACGGACTCCTTTATTTTTCTTTCCTGATTTGGTCGTGATCAAAACAACACCATTTCCGGCCCGTGAACCATACAATGCTGCAGCACTGGCACCTTTCAGTACCGATACACTTTCAATATCTTCGGAGTTAATATCCGAGATAGCATTTCCATAATCCACCCGGTTATCACTTCCAAAGCCTGAAATGTTATTCAAGGTGTTTGAAATCGGAACACCATCGACCACAAACAATGGCTGATTGTCGTTGCTTAAAGAGGTTGCTCCCCTGATGACCATGCTGACAGAAGAACCTGTACCACCGGTAGAATTGATCTGAACACCTGCAACTTTACCTGAAAGGGCATTGATTGCATTTTCCTGAACTACCCTTGACATATCGTCGCCGGAAACTTTCCCGATTGCAAATCCGAGTGATTTTTCTTTTCTGGAAATACCCAAAGCAGTTACCACCACTTCATCAAATTCCTTAGTCGTTTCAATCAGGGAAACATTAATCACTTTCTGTCCATTAACTGCAACTTCTTCTGTTTTAAAGCCGATAAACGAGAAACTCAGAACGGCATTGTTTCCAGGTACTTCTATCCGGTATTCGCCTTCAGAATTCGAGACTGTGGCTTTTGTAGTTCCTTTGATCAGGATACTTACACCAGGCAGAACTCCATTGTCAACACTTGAAGTTACTTTACCTGTAACCACACCAACTTGCTGAGTTTCTGAATTAACAGATGTCTCTTTTGGACTCGGGGAGGCCGAACCAATCCCGGATGTTCCGAAAAGCAATGTTGTTATCAACACGACAGGCACCATTTGCCTGATTATATTTTTAAATAGATATTTATGTTTCATAATTATAGATTATTCAGTTTTCAAATAATAATCGTCAATTTATTTTATTCAGGTACTACTTTACCACTTCAAAAGTTAGAACCAAAGCGTGGGTGTTTGCCGGAAAATAATCAGGCGAAGCAGACATAAACATTACCAGTCTCATGGAATTGTCTGTTATTTCCTGAACAATTACCTTGCGCTGATAATCCATAAAACCAATAAATTCTGTTCCTGAAAAATCAAGCGTACTTACTCCTTTGTAAGTTAAAACTCCTCCAGGTCCGTAAACAGAAGGAACCGCCAAATCTTCTTTCTCGGAATAAGTAAAAGTTGCTCCTGCCTGTGGGGTATATTTCCCAGTACAAAGGCCAAAATCCTGACCGTTTGGATTTACAATTCCAGCACCACCATTGCTTACAAATTGATTGACGATACCTCCGAATGCTGCACCATCAGCTTTTACATCATGGCCATACTTACCATCAAAATGAAAGGTGTAAGTATCATCATAGACCTCTACCATTCCCAAAGTTCCAAAAACTCCACTTGGCAGAGGACCTTCCACGATGGAAAAATCAGCATCAGCATTGGCAAAAATGTCTTTTGGAGAATGTTTTCCGGAGAGTTTCCATGTTTTACCTTTTGCATTTCCAGCACCACCAGTGAGTAAAACGTAAGGAGTTAAAGCAACTGCGATGTCAGATGTTGCAACTGCAGAGTTTCCGCTCCCGTCATTGCCGGTTAGAGTAACTGTGTAATACCCGCCATTGGCATAGATATGGACAGGATTTTTGTCGGTACTGGTTGTTCCGTCACCGAAGTCCCAGTTCCATTGTTCAACTTGCTTTGTCAAAGCAGTAAATGCGGCCTGCTTATCGACAACGCTGAAGAATATCCCCACTTGCGGCGGATCATTTGTCACATCCTTTTTACATGATTGAAAGAGTGTCACTCCTGCAAACAGTAAAAGGCAAAAATAGCTAAGGTTTTTTTTCATAATAAAAGGATTTTGGTTAAGAATTATATACTGTTTCGTTTCATATTTTACCTAAATCGATCTTGCATTAAATTGTTGAAATCTATTGAACACACTCAATTCATAATTAACATTTGTACTTCTGAAAAAGTTTTTTTTGTTTTTCAGGCTTCAATGGATATCATAAATAACTAACTCCAGGAATGTATTTTTACTGCGGGAAAACATTAACTGATTATTCTTCCATAACTCTCATAAATTTAGCAAATTACAAATTACAAAATATTAGTATATTTTAATCTTTATACATTGAATTTTAACT
>CAIPKZ010000287.1 GCA_903865775.1 uncultured Prolixibacteraceae bacterium
AAAAAGGAGAAAACCATGGGAACGGTTACATATATTACGGAAGAAGGTCTTCGGAAAATGAAAGATGAGTTGGAACGAATGACCAAGATCGAACGCCCGGCTATTTCGAAGTCGATAGGCGAAGCCATTGAAAAAGGAGATATTTCGGAAAATGCCGAATATGATGCTGCCAAAGATGCGCAAGGAATGCTGGAAGCTAAAATTGCAATTTTAAGTTCAAAAATTGCTTCGGCACGGATTATCGATGAATCAAAAATTGACATCTCGTCTGTTCAGATGTTGAATAAGGTGACTATTCGCAACAAGACCAATAATGCAACCATGCAATACATCATCGTCTCAGAACCTGAAGCCGATCTGAAACTGGGGAAAATATCGATTCAAACCCCGATTGCCAAAGGCCTGATGGGAAAAAAACTGGGCGATGTGGTTGAAATTCAGGTTCCTTCCGGAAAAATGCAATTCGAGATCATTGACATTGCAATGTAATACTTTCCGAAAATGGCAAGCCTTTTTACCAAAATCGTAAACGGAGAAATCCCAGCCTGGAAGGTGGCCGAAGATGAAAATTTTTTGGCCTTTCTGGATATTTTCCCGGTAGCCAAAGGCCATACATTGGTCATTCCCAAAAAAGAAGTTGATTATCTGTTTGATCTGGACGATGAAACCTATATCGGACTGCAGTTGTTTGCCAAAAAAGTTGCTCTTGGAATTCAGAAAGCCATTCCTTGTCAGAAAGTCGGGGTAATGGTTTTAGGTCTTGAAGTACCTCATGCACACATTCATCTTGTACCGATGCAAACCGAAGCTGATTTGCTTCACTTTTCTAAAAAATTGTCGTTCACTAAAGAAGAAATGGCCGAAATTGCTGCTGCCATTGCGAAAGAATGTCTGGCACAGAGTTAGAAAATCTCCCGGTCATTCGTTGTCATTCGTTGTCATTCAATAGTCATTCATGGTAAACCGCTTACTTGCTGACCACAACCAATGACAACCAGTGACAATTAATGACAATCAATGACCTTTATTTTTTCACCCGCTCCGGATTCTTTTTCACAAAATCGCCCCAGCTTTTTACTCCTGATTTTCCAACCGGATTTTTCATCTGGAGGTAATGACACACCGCAACGGCAATGGCATCGGTCGCATCCAGTTCTTTTGGAAGTTCATTCATGCTAAACATGTTTTTCAGGAAAAAAGCAACCTGTTCCTTGGCTGCGCGGCCCATTCCGGTAATCGACTGTTTCACTTTCAACGGAGCGTATTCGAAAACCGGTATGTTTTTGCTGAGCGCCAATCCCAGTACCACGCCCTGCGCCCGTCCCAGTTTGAGCATGGCTTGAATATCCTTGCCATAAAACTGTGATTCGATGGCCAGTTCATCCGGATTTAATTCATTCAGCAGTGCATTTGAACGATCGAAAATGTGCCTCAGTTTTTGGTAATGGTCCGTAAATCCGGCAGTTTTAATCACACCAACCTGGAGAATCCGAGGTTTGTTATCGATTACCTCGATCAGTCCGTAGCCCATCACATTGGTTCCCGGGTCGATGCCCAAAATTTTAACCGGCTTCTTATCTATGGTTTGTATCATGCCTTTTTACTTTTGCTGTTGAATCCAGATTCCTGAAACGATAAACGCCAGGCCAATAAAGGTAGTGACATAAATGGTTTCGCCGAGAATAAAATGGATGAATATCAGCGACAAAAAAGGTGACAGGAAAATCAGATTACCAGTTTTTGCATTGTTCACACTCAGTTTCATGGCTTGCATCCACAAAATATAGGTAATTCCAAGTTCGAACAAACCGATGTAAATGGCAGCCGGCAAACCTTTTGGATCAGGAAAGTGAAAATCGGTAAAAAAGAATGCTGTGATTAGCAGATAAACGAAGCCAAAAGCGAAATTCCAGAACAACTTGAAGATTTCATCGCGCTTATCCAGAACACTCAATATCCAGAATAATGCCCAGATCACGCTGCTGCCAACCGCAAGAAAAACACCGGTTAAATTCATATTAACCATTCCGGAAAAATTCCCCTGCGATGAGATAAAAATTACTCCGACAAAGCTGATCAGAATAGCCAGGTAATTTCGAAAAGTGATTTTATGTTTTAGCAAAGGAACCGAAAGCAGAGCGAGTGTAATCGGCCAGACCATGTTCAATGGCTGGGCTACCTGAGCAGGCAAAAGGCTGTATGCCTGAAAAAGAATAAGGTAATATCCAAACGGATTTAAAGCCCCGAGAAGTGCTGATTTTCCTAATCCTGACAAGGTAACCGTGAACAATCCGGTGATTTTTCCCTGAAAAAGAATGACCATAAAAAAAGTGATCAGCGAAACTGCCGATGCGCACAAAATAAGGTTTAAAGGAGAAAGAATTTGCAGCCCAAGCTTAAAAGCGGTGGCAACCGTTGACCAGAAAAAGACAGACAGGAGTGCAAAAATATAGACTTTTGGAATTTTATTCATGTTAAATTCATTCGGACTGAAGCCCTGTACTTTTTTATATCAACTCCGTTGGCTAAAACAAACTGCAAAGAATATTAGCGAAATTGATGATTCTGGCAGATATCCTTTGCCGTCACATTGATGTGACGGACATGAAAGTTCAATTCTTTATCAAGGCTTTTGCCCTTTTGATTTTTCTTCCGGGGTTGCTGGCAACCCGGTTTTATTTTCTGAATCCTGCAATTTGCGGAATTCCGTTCTGGAATCTACCACATAAACACTTCCGGGGTAATCGGTCAGCATTTTTTTATACAATTGCATGGCTTCCTGCTTTTTGTTGAGCTTGTTTTGAGAAATCGTGGCCAGCTGAAAAAGCGCATCGTCGGCCAACAGTTCCCAACTGTGATCTTTGACGATGGATTCGAGTAGCACAGCCGCTTCGGCAAACTTGCCCTGTTTCTGAAAAATAGCCGCTTTCCTGAAATCAACATCGTCAATCAGCGAATTTCCGGGATACAGATTTTGAACGGAATCAAGTGCTGAAATTGCTTCCGGAAAGTTATTCCGGAAAATGTACAAATCGGCATGAGCAAAAATCTTCAGCGGAGCAGCCAGACTGTCCGATTCCAGGTTTTCGCTGATAAACAGCGATAAATCCATCGCGTCGTTGGCTATCAGTTTTGAAGTGCTGGCGCGAAGTACATCCAGCTGAGCTTTGGCCCAACTGAAATTACCCATATAATATCCCAGTTTCGCCCGTTTGATCTTTACATCATCTCCCAACAGGGAACTTTTATTACTTTCGATCACCTGAGAATAACTGATCACAGCCTCCCAAAGATCGCCCGAAAACACATACAAATCGGCCAGTTCAGCTTTCATGCCCGACATTTGTTGCATGTTGATTCCAGGCATTGCCAACCCATCGGTTAAAACCTGAATGGCTTCCTTGGGCTGGTTGAGATAAAAAGCCAGTAAATGTGCATATTCAGTAAGGAGAATTGAAGTTTCAGGAGTTTTACCCAAAACATCAAATGTTTTCGCAAATTTATCTTTCACATCATTGGCGTGCAAAACGTCCAGAATGTCTTCATCAACAAAGCGGTCATAATACATCTGCATGAGTTGCTGGCTCGCAAGGTTGAAATATTCAGCCTTTCTGCCCTTTAAAATCAGGTAATCGTATGCTTTAATTGATTCGTCGTAGCTTTTGTTGGATGCTGCGACACCCGCCAGGCCGAAAATATTGGCATCTTCAGTTCCGATGCGCTTGTCAAGCGAAATGGACTGACGGATGGCTGCAACAAAATTTTTATCCTGAATAAATAACCAGATCAATAGTCGGTTGTATAAAATCTGGCCCGGTTCTTCCTGAATGCGTTTCAGCATATATTTCTTCAACTGATTGCTGATTTCCTGATCGTTATCCACCGACAAAACAGACTGAAGGTTACTCTTTACAATATCGAGATTGCTTTCCTTTTGATTCACCCATTCCAGGTATTCTTTCATCATCAGATCATAGTTGCGCATGTAATTATAAATGCGTGCCAACTCGTAATTATAAATAGCAGGATTTTGGACTGAACGTCCTTTCAGGTATACCTTTTCGGCATATTCAAACTCGCGGCGGTTGATGAATTGATTGGCCAGATTCTGGTATTCAGCCGGGTTGTCCGAAATTGAACCGATGGCTCTTTCGTACATTTTTTTGGTTTCGGCTTCCTGTCCCTGTGCTTTTTTCAGAAATCCCCATTGAACGTACCAATAGGTATCGGATGAATTACCACGCAATCCTTTCCGTATCTCTTTCTCGGCCTTTTCATAATCCGGAATGCCCATCAAACAGTCGAGATAGATCGTAAAATAACCCTCCGATTTAGTGTCCGAATACAACTGTTCGTACAATTCTGCAGCTTTCCCAAACTCTTTGTTCTGGTAATACTGGCTTGCAAGAACCGACATATTTTGAAGGTCTTTTTTCTGACCTGATACCAGGATCGGCGCCAGCAAAAATAATATCCGGAGGAAAACCTTCATGAATCCGATTTTTGATTGAAGTACAAAAATAACAAACCAAAGCGTTTCCTAAAGGTTCTGACAAGATTTTGTGAAATGAATTGCTTTTGCAAAACCAGATTAATTAACGGAATTTCATCTACGAACGAAAATTCAATTAGTAAATGCGAATTTTTAATATGATAGATTCAAGAATGATGATTATTCTGTGTTGTTGATTAGGGGCAATAACTTTTAGCACAGCGTTAAAAAAGTTATTCTCGAAATCAACAGACAGGAATTATTATTACAAATGCAACAAAAGTAGAATAGGAAGCCCGAAAGCTCCCTATGGAAAGGTTAAACCAATACTTTTGATTTGCAATGAAAAATAAACAGTTAACCTCGGTACAAAGGAACCAAATCGAGGTGTTATTACAAACAAAAACGCCGATTAATAAAGTGGCTCAACTTCTGGATACTGACAAAAGCAGCATCTATCGGGAGATTAACCGCAACAAGAGGAAGCGGGGTTCATATTCTGCCATCTTTGCACAAGAGCTTTGCACAGAGCGGAAAGATCGGTTTGGTAGGGCTCGCAAATTCACTCCTGAGATGAAGAAGCTGATTGTTGAAAAGCTGACCAAAGAACAATGGTCTCCTGAGCAGATAGTTGGTTTTGCAGATCTGAACAACATCCCAATGGTATCGCACGAATGGATCTATCAATTCATTCGACAAGATAAAAGAGACGATGGATTGCTCTGGACTCACACACGCCACAAGCTAAAACACCGCAAACGACCAGTTAGCGGCAAGCAGGTGAACATCAAGAACAAAGTGTCCATTGAGCTTCGGCCAGCTATTGTGGATACGCAAGAACGATGCGGAGACTGGGAAATTGATACGATTATCGGAGAAAACCAAAAAGGCGCTATTCTTACCATTGCGGAGCGGAAAACAGGCTTTCTTCTAATGGAAAAGATGGAATTTGGTAAACAAGCAGAGAGCCTCGCAAAAGCCGCAATAAGAATGCTTTTTGCCTATAGAGATACAGTTCATACCATTACATCTGATAACGGTTCTGAGTTCGCCCAGCATGAATTAATCTCAAAAAAACTCAAGGCAGGATTTTATTTTGCACATCCTTATTCATCTTGGGAAAGAGGTTTAAATGAATACACAAACAAGCTAATCAGACAATATATCATCAAGGGAAGCAATTTCGATTTGTATGATAGTGAATATATCAAATTGGTGCAGAATAAGATAAATCGAAGGCCAAGAGAAAAGTTGAAGTTTCAAACCCCTTCTAAGATATTTTTTGCAGCTTTGAATTGATTTGTCGCATTTGTGACTTGAATCTACGGAATCTCTTCTAACTTGGAGTTTTAATTCATTGAGCATTATTTTTACTAATTTTGGAAAAAGTAATAAACGCTATGCCTGAAGTTTTTAGAGAATTTGGCTTTGTATTCTTCTTCTATGCCAATGAAGGGCAGGAACCAATGCACATCCATGTTAGAAAAGGTGGTGGATTTGCCAAATTCTGGATGGATCCTGTTGAACTTGATTTTGCACAAGGAATGAAAGTTTCTGAACTTAAGTTGGCAGAACAGCTTATAGTTGAGCATTTTGAACAAATTAAAAATAAATGGAATGAAATACATGGTAGCTGATTTAATGTTTACGGCTGAAAAAGCATGGTATGAAAATGGTTTGATTTGCATGATACTCTCGGATAAAAAGGAAGTTAGATTCCCACTGTACTTGAATGAAAAACTGAGAAATGCTGCTGAAATTCAGGTTGCCAACATTGAGATTACCTGCGGTGGCACAGGTCTTCACTGGCCAGATTTGGACGAAGATTTATCGGTTTTGGGAATTATGGAAGGACGTTTTGGTAAAGTTTAACATTTTCTGTTATCTGTTTTTAAATGGCAAATTTCAATTTCGAAGACCTTGGACTGAAGGACTATAAAAAGTGCTGGGATTACCAGGAAACCATCCATTCTGAAATTGTTGCCGACAAGCTTTCAAGAAAGAAAAGCAGTGAAATTAACCGCTTCCTGTTGGTTGAACATCCGCATGTTTATACGCTGGGTAAAAGTGGTGACGAGCATAACCTCCTTATCAACGCTGATTTCCTAAAGAAAATTGATGCCGTTTATTACAAGATCGATCGTGGAGGCGACATTACTTATCATGGTCCGGGACAACTGGTAGGATACCCGATTCTCGATCTGGAGAATTTAAAGATCGGGGTGAAAGACTACATTTTTAAAATGGAGCAGGCCATCATACAAACGATTGCTGAATTTGGGCTGGAAGGAGCTCTGAAAGACGATGCCACCGGGGTGTGGCTCGATGCAGGCATTCCGGAAAAATCACGGAAAATAAGCGCAATCGGTGTTCGAATGAGCCGGTATGTTTCGATGCACGGTTTTGCGCTGAATGTTAACACCGACATGCGCTATTTCAATTACATCAATCCATGTGGTTTTATTACCTATGGAGTGACTTCCATCGAAAAGGAACTGGGCCGCAAAATAGACATGCAGGAAGTGAAGGAAATCGTAAAAGCAAAGTTTAACGGAATCTATTGAAAAATTTACCGTGCATTACTAATTTGCTATTTTTGTCTGACCAACCAATAATTCATATACCTTGACAATCGACTCAACCCAACCTTCAGGACAAAAAGTCCAGCCAGCAAAAGGGAAAATTCCTGCCAAATATCTTCTCACGATGCTTGCATTGCTTTTTGCAGTATCATTGATGACCATCCTTAACCAATACCAGCTAATTGAAATCAATAAAACAGTTTTGATTCTTTCCCGATGGCTCTTTCTGGGAGTACTTGTCGGTTACGCCGTTCAGAAACGGTCGCTGACCACCTGGATTTTGATCAGCATGATTCTCGGGGCAGAGTTTGGGCACGATTTTCCATCGATTGCAATAAATCTGAATTTAATCAGCCAGATTTTTCTGCGGCTTATTAAAACCATTATTGCCCCACTCCTATTTGCGACCATTGTCGTTGGCATTGCCGGACATTCCGATTTGAAACAAGTTGGCCGGATGGGTTGGAAATCGTTGGTGTATTTCGAAATTGTTTCGACCATTGCCCTTTTTATTGGCCTGATTGCTATCAATATCTCCAAGGCCGGGGTGGGTGTCGAAATTCCAAAGGCGATGGAGCATAGCGATTTGACCGCTGTGCCGGCACAAAATGGAACTGATATTATTCTACATATATTCCCCGAGAACATTGCAAAATCGATTTATGAGGGTCAAATTTTGCAGGTTGTCATTTTCAGCATTCTGTTTGGCATTGCCGTTGCCATGCTCAAAGACAAATTCAAACGGCCAATGATTGTCTTTACAGAAGCTTTGGCTGAAACCATGTTCAAATTCACATCAATCATCATGTATTTCGCGCCTTTCGCAGTGTTTGCTGCCATCGCATTCAGCATCGGGCAAATGGGGCTCGACATTTTTGTGAACCTTTTTAAATTACTGGCAACTTTGTATGTTTCGCTGACTGTGTTTCTGGTTGGTGTTTTGCTTCCGATAGCACTTCTGTTTCGAATCCCTGTGCGGAAATTTATTACAGCCATCTCCGAACCTGTAGCTATTGCTTTTGCCACCACCAGTTCCGAATCGGCATTGCCCATTGCCATGGAGCGGATGGAAGAATTCGGTGTGCCCCGCAAAATAGTGGCTTTTGTGATGCCTACCGGGTATAGTTTTAATCTCGATGGAACCACTTTATACCTTTCTCTGGCCACCATTTTTATTGCCCAGATAGGTGGTATTGATCTTTCGTTCGACAAACAGCTTCTAATCGTTTTTACATTAATGCTCACAAGTAAAGGAGTTGCAGGAGTTCCGAGGGCCTCGCTGGTTATTTTACTTGCAACAGCTTCCAGTTTTGGTTTGCCAATCTGGCCAATCTATATTATTTTGGGTATCGATGAATTGATGGATATGGCCCGAACATCAGTCAATGTAATTGGCAATTGCCTGGCGACTGTTGTTATCGCCCGCTGGGAAAACGAATATCCTCCGGTAAAACAACAACAGGCTGAACCTGGAATTTGAAAAATTCAATACCGATGCCAAAACATCTGGATTTTCTGCCTTCATACTATACAGAAAAACAGTACTTTTCAGTCATGAAATAAACAAACTATTCTCCTAAACCTATAAATCACTTTAAAATGGCATCAAACAGAAGGGATTTCCTCCGGAACACCATGTTGGGCACCGGAATGCTGGCAACAGGTTTTGCCGGTCAGGCTGCAACCGTAAACAGCGAATCAGTCACATCAAAAAGCAACAAGCATACTCAGCTGTTCAACATGAGCGGTTATGCAGCGCCAAAACTTGATAAAGTGCGAATTGGCTTTGTCGGTCTGGGAATGCGCGGACCAGGCGCAGTTGAGCGGATGTCGTACATCGAGGGAGTTGAAATTGTTGCCTTGTGTGATCAATATGAAGACCGTGTTGAAAAATGTCAGAAGTTTCTCGAAAAAAAAGGTCTTCCCAGAGCCAAATCCTATTCCGGCAGTAAAGATGCATGGAAGCAAATGTGCGAAAATCCCGATATCGATCTGATTTACATCACTTCGCCATGGTCGTGGCATACGCCAATGGCCGTTTACGCCATGGAGCACGGCAAACATGCGGCTTCTGAGGTACCGGCTGCTGTAACCATCGACGAATGCTGGCAACTGGTTGAAACTTCGGAACGCACCAAAAAACATTGCATGATGCTCGAAAATTGCTGCTACGATTTTTTTGAATTACTGACACTGAACATGGCACGACAGGGCTTCTTTGGTGATATCGTGCATGGTGAAGGTGCATACATTCACAACCTGCTTGATGGGAATTTCAAAAAGGATGGTTATGCCGAAATGTGGCGCCTGAAAGAAAACCAGAACCGTAACGGAAGTTTATACCCGACACACGGTCTGGGACCAATTTGCCAGGTGATGAACATCAACCGTGGCGATCAGCTGGAATACCTGACGTCCATGTCTTCCAACGATTTCCAAATGGCAGCAATGGCAAAGGAACTGGCATCAAAAGATGGTTTCTTTACTGAATTTACCACTGATCATTATCGCGGAAATATGAACACCACCACCATCCGAACGGTAAACGGACGCACGATCATGGTTCAGCACGATGTAACCAGCGAACGGCCCTACTCAAGGATTCATCTGGTAAGCGGTACCAAAGGAATTGCCTGCAAATGGCCTGAACCTGCGAGGATTTCTATCGCAGACGAATGGCTGAATGAAGATGAAATGAAAAAATTAGAAGAAAAATACACTCCTGAAATTGTGACCAAAATTGGCGAAATGGCCAAAAAAGTGGGCGGTCATGGTGGCATGGATTTCATGATGGACTGGCGCCTGATCGACTGTCTGCGCAATGGACTTCCACTCGATCAGGATGTTTACGATGCCGCATTGTGGAGTGCAATTGCACCATTAAGCGAAAAATCAGTTGCCAACCGTTCCAATTCGGTTGATGCTCCTGACTTCACCTGTGGTTCCTGGAAAACCAATGCCCCTGTTGAACTGACTTTGAAAGGCGGCGGAACAACCGGAGTGAAAGAGAAAAAGAAAACTAAGTAAGAAAAACATCCGGAAATTAAGTCCGGTAAATGTATTTTAAATCACTCATGAAAAGATGAGGTTGTCTCAAAAATGCAGCCTCTTTTGGACAGTCTGAATGCCTTGAAGTTTGAAAATATAACCTATATTTAGTATTCCATTGACAGCAATTGACATCAATTCACTTTTAAATTCTTAATAATGAAAAATTTGAAAATAGCTTTTACGCTTTTTTTATCCATGTTTGTGGTTGGATTAACTTTTGCTCAGGATTGGGCGAATACGGCACGATTCAAAGACGATAATGCGAAAATCGGGCTGCCTGCATCAGGAGAAAAACGGATTGTATTTATGGGAAACTCCATCACTGAAGGCTGGATCAATAGCAGCCCTGACTTTTTTGCCGGCAAATCCTTTGTCAATCGTGGAATT
>CAIPKZ010000288.1 GCA_903865775.1 uncultured Prolixibacteraceae bacterium
AAACGAAAAACAAGTTCACTTTGAAAAATCCATGACCGACAGGGGCAGCGAAATATTGAATAATCTGCCCGAAAACAAGGAAGCCATGGTCATTCTTGGCAGAGTCTATAACTCAGGAGATCCGGAATTGAATTTAAGGTTGGTAGAAAAATTGATTAACCTGAATGTTCTGCCTATTCCTCTTGACTTTCTTCCTTTAAATGATGAATATATTTTCGATGAATTCCCCAATATGTACTGGCCGGGAGGGCGAAAAATATTGGCCGGAGCAAGGATGATTGCCAAAAACGAAAAGCTTCATGGAGTCTATATCAGTAATTTTCGCTGTGGACCCGACTCTTTTCTGCATCACTTTGTAACCGAAATCCTGAAAGGAAAACCATCGATTCAAATTGAAATTGATGAACATTCGGCTGATGCCGGTTTGATCACCCGACTGGAAGCTTTTCTGGACAGTATCCGCAAAAAAGGAAGAAAAACTCAGACAGTTAAAAATCAGATAACCAAAGACTTCAAGCAGGTAACACCTACAAAAGATCGCGTACTTTACTGGCCGTACATGCACGATGGTTCATTCATAGCAGCTGCAGCAGCCCGGAGTTGCGGAATTGAATCGTATGCCCTGCCTGTGCAAAATCATGAGGATCTTGAAATTGGTAGAAAATACACTTCGGCAAAGGAATGTTTTCCGATGATTTGCACCACCGGTTCGTTCATCAAGAAACTTCAGGAACCGGGTGTTGATCCTTCCAAAGTAAGTTTCTTCATGCCCGACCACAATGGTCCGTGCCGCTTTGGTCAATACAACCAGTTACAGAAAGTGATTTTCGACCGGCTGCATCTAAAAGATGTTAAAATTGTCACCCCTTCCAACGACGGCTCTTATTCGGATATTACTCCCGGAAGTGGTTCAAAATTCAGGATAAATGCATGGAAAGGTTTTGTTGCTGTCGACATCATTCGTAAACTTCAGCAACAGTACCGGCCTTATGAGAAAACGAACGGAACTACCGACAAGGTTTATCAGGAATCTCTGGACCGGATTGTGAATAGCATTGAAAACAATGCCAAAGGACTGGTCAATGCACTGGAAGAATCCGGAAAACATTTCAAAGCCATTGAAATTCTGAATGTTCCCCGAAAACCGGTGGTCTCCATTGTTGGGGAAATATTCATGCGCGACAATAGTTTTTGCAGCGGAAACATTGTCAAAAGACTGGAAGCTTTGGGTGCAGAAACATTGATGGCTCCATTTTCGGAATGGTTTGTGTATTCGACTTACCGCTATACCCGCGACAGCAAATGGAAAGGCGATTATGCAGGCATCCTGAAATCAAAAATTCAGGAATTTGCCCAATATACATCCTATCATAAACTGATTCGTTCGGTAGAAGAATTGCTTGACGTTGAAAAAGACATCTCACTTGAAACCATGCTGCTATTGACAGCGCCCTATGTTCACAAGGACTACGACGGCGATCCGGTGATGGCTATTGGAAGTGCTGCTGCTCATACAAAAAAGGGCGTTTCGGGCATCTGCAATGTGTTGCCTTTTACCTGCATGCCCGGAACTTTGATCTGTTCCATTTCGGGGGCATTCCGGAAAGATCACAACAACATTCCATGGGTCGATCATGCGTATGACGGGCAGGATGATGCCTCGATTGATACCCGT
>CAIPKZ010000289.1 GCA_903865775.1 uncultured Prolixibacteraceae bacterium
TATCAGGCCATTCGCAATAACGTTGGTTATATGCCCGGCCGGTTTTCATTATACCAGGATTTGACAGTAGAAGAAAACCTGTTGTTTTTTGCCACTGTTTTCAATACGACTATTGAGGAAAACTACGAACTTATTGAGGATATCTATGTCCAGATTGAACCGTTTAAAACCCGGAGGGCAGGAAAACTTTCGGGTGGAATGAAGCAAAAGCTCGCACTCTGCTGCGCCCTGATTCACCGGCCAAAAGTTTTGTTTCTGGATGAACCAACCACCGGTGTTGACACAGTTTCCCGTAAAGAGTTCTGGGAAATGCTGAAACGTTTGAAACAACAGGGCATTACTATTTTGGTTTCCACGCCGTATATGGATGAAGCTACCTTATGTGAACGCATCGCACTGATACAAAACGGAAACATTTTATCAATCAACAAACCTGAAGCAATTATTAAGCAATTCCCTCAAAAATTATTTGCAATCAAAGCCGGCAACATGAGCCATTTGCTGGAAGATTTGCGAAACAGCAAGCTGGTAAGCAGCTGCAACTCTTTCGGAGAATTTCATCACATCACATTTACTTCCGGGAATGAATCAGAAACTCAACAACGCCTTATCTCGCTGTTGCAGCAAAAAGAGAAGCATGCCGACCTCGAAATAAGAAGCATCACACCGACAATTGAAGATTGCTTTATCAACCTGATGAATTAGCATGACTGACGAGGTAGTAATAAGAACAGACAAGCTTACCAAGCGCTTTGGCAATTTCATTGCCACCGATCAGATAAGTTTTGATGTTTACAAAGGAGAAATTTTTGGTTTCCTCGGAGCCAACGGAGCCGGTAAGACTACGGCCATCCGTATGTTGTGCGGACTTTCAATGCCATCATCGGGGAACGCCACCATTGCAGGCTTTGATATCTATAAGCAGACGGAACAGATAAAAAAGAATATTGGCTATATGAGCCAGAAGTTTTCCCTTTACGGGGATCTCACCGTTCTGGAAAATATCAGCTTTTTCGGTGGCATATATGGGCTGACTGACAAACAGATTAAAGAAAAATCGGAAAGCCTGATTGAAACGCTGGGATTACAAAAAGAGGCAAAGAAACTGGTGGGATCCCTGCCGCTAGGCTGGAAGCAGAAGCTGGCCTTCTCCGTTGCCATTTTACATGATCCCAAAATTGTTTTTCTGGACGAGCCCACAGGGGGCGTCGATCCTGTTACCCGCAGGCAGTTCTGGGATATGATCTATTCGGCTTCCGACAGGGGCATCACTGTTTTTGTTACCACGCATTACATGGACGAAGCTGAATACTGCCACCGGATTTCGATGATGGTGGATGGCGTCATTAAAGCACTTGACTCACCCGCCAATTTAAAAAAGCAATTTAACGCGGCCTCCATGGATGAAGTGTTTTTTGAACTGGCACGGGGAGCAAAACGCAAAAGCGATTAAATAATGAAACAATTCCTGATCTTCGTCCGCAAAGAATTTTATCACGTTGCACGCGACAGTAAAACGCTGCTGCTGTTATTCGGAATGCCGGTGGCTCAGATCATTTTGTTTGGCTTTGCACTCTCCAATGAAATAAAAAACGCCAAAGTCGTCATCTGTGATTACGCAAATGATTATGCCTCTCACCGTATCATTCAATCGATTGA
>CAIPKZ010000290.1 GCA_903865775.1 uncultured Prolixibacteraceae bacterium
AACCTGAAGAAATGCAGGATCTGAAATTCAATTACTACAGCATTGGCCGTAAATCAATAGTAATCTAAAAATAGACCCCATGAAACGAATATTGGTAACCGGAGGAGCCGGTTTTGTAGGATCGCACCTTTGCGAACGACTGCTGAACGATGGAAACGAAGTGGTTTGCATGGATAACTATTTCACGGGCAAAAAGCAAAAGATCGTACATCTGATCGATAATCCATACTTTGAACTCATCCGACACGATGTAACAATGCCTTACTTTATTGAGGTTGACGAGATTTACAATCTGGCTTGTCCGGCATCACCGGTCCATTACCAGTATAATCCGATTAAAACCATCAAAACCTCGGTCATGGGAGCTGTAAATATGCTCGGTTTGGCAAAAAGGGTGAGGGCAAAAATTCTTCAGGCATCAACCAGCGAAGTATATGGCGATCCGATCATACATCCTCAAACCGAAGACTACTGGGGGCATGTGAATCCCATCGGAATCCGCTCGTGTTACGACGAAGGCAAACGTTGTGCAGAATCCTTATTTGTCAACTATCATACACAAAACAATGTGCGAATCAAGATTATCCGGATATTCAACACCTACGGTCCCAAAATGGAACCTGATGACGGACGGGTTGTTTCCAATTTCATTGTGCAGGCATTGCAAAATCAGGATATCACCATTTTTGGAAGTGGCAACCAAACCCGAAGTTTTCAGTATGTATCCGATCTGGTAGAAGGCATGGTGCGCATGATGGCCACCGGCGATGATTTTATCGGACCGGTAAACATTGGTAATCCAGGTGAATTTACCATGCTCGAATTGGCACAGAACATCATTGAACTGACCGGGTCCAAATCAAAACTTGTTTTTCTTCCTTTACCAGCCGATGATCCAACCCAACGGCAGCCGGACATTTCTCTTGCAAAAGAAAAACTGGATGGATGGAAACCCAAAGTTCCGCTTCGCGAAGGATTGACTAAAACTATTGAATATTTCGACCAATTGTTATCCGAATAAATTCGAATACACAAGTTTGTAGGCAGTTCAGGAAACCTGATTTGAAAATCGATAACCCAATAATTCAGACAGATGTATCTGGTATTTTGTCAGGATTTTATTTATATACTATTCAGACCGGGCAAGCTTTAAGTTCCGGAAAATTCATGAAATGGTAATTTTTGAGCTTAATAGATGATAATGTATTCCGCTTTTTCAGATTAGTATAATCTAAACATCCATGAGTATCTAATACCACATAAAAAAAAACCATAACTGACTGAATATCAATTACGGTTTTCCATATTGTGTGACCCCGGTAAGATTCGAACCTACAACCTTCTGATCCGTAGTCAGATGCTCTATCCATTAAGCTACGGGGCCATTTTAAAGCGATGCAAATATAATACTTACCGGAACAAAAACAACAACCGCATAGTATAAACATCGCTTATTCTTTCGTATTCATTTTTTCTTAATACTAACAAGCTGATTTTAAATACTCAAGACAATACCTACTTATTCATAAGTACCTTTTATAGCCAATTTTTATTTATTTTTTCGGGATACAAAATCCTTGATCTCATCGATACTCATAGTTTTTACATTGGTAATTATAATATCGGGATCGACAAAGTCTCCATATTGGTTGCATTCCCGAATTACTTCAATGAAAACTGACTGAAGATCCGCCTTCACAGGAAATAGCAAAACGGTAACGGCCAGATTATCATGAAAGTTAATTTCTTCGAGAGTGCCATTGTGCTTTTTTAAGGCAAACTCAAGTTCCGTCTGAATAATCTTACTCTGCACTGATGAATATTTCATCCCATTTTCCCGTCCGATAAAAACGACGAAATAGCGCAATTTCTGTCCCTTTCCTCCTAAACCGGTAGAAATATAAACCTGTTGTTCATCTAAAAGAGAACTTTGAATAACCATTCTGCTTTCCTGTAATGCCAGAATACTCCACTGCCTCAATTCAGGGTCCGGATTACAGGCATATTTCTCGATGGCTCGAAAAGTTTTAACTTTTTCCTGAGATGCAAGAATAACCAATATGTTCTTCTTTGATTCCAGTGAAACTGCCGGGTCGGATAAATCCTTTTGAAACTGTAAGATCTTTTTTTGAGTATATCCGGATTGCAGGTTTTGCCGGAAATTAAAATACTCCATCTGAAGCTCCACATCAATTTGCTCTTCCAGAATACTAAAGTTTTCAGGTAAAGACGAGATTGCTTCCTGTATTTTCCGGTATATATTATCTTCCTCCATATTCATTTTCTTGATTTACAAAAGTAATTGAAACTGATTTGCTTTTTGAGGAAAACCATATTTTTTAAGTGTATTGTCAAAACTTAAATATCTTTGCGTCGTTATTCTTATTTAGTTTAAATTAGCATAGCATCAGATATACAAACTGTGAGACTCTCGGAAGTAAAAAATAAAGAAACTGTAATAATTACCAAAGTCTTAGGGCATGGTTCTTTTCGGAAAAGAATAACTGAAATGGGTTTTGTAAAGGGGAAAGAAGTAACTGTAATTAAAAATGCTCCTTTTAATGGCCCAACTGAATATAAAATTCTGGATTACAACATTACTCTGCGCAAAACTGAAGCTGATCTTATCGAAGTAATCAGTCAGAATGAATCTGTCCCTCAGGCAACTAAAAGTTTTGATGGGGTAATCGATAATGAAAATCTGAAAGTCTCAGCCAAAGAAAAAGAACGAACCATCAATATTGCCCTGGTTGGAAATCCGAACTGTGGAAAAACAACCTTGTTCAATTTTATTTCGGGCTCGAAGGAGCATGTTGGGAACTACAGCGGAGTAACAATCGATGCAAAAAAGGCTACTTTCACCGATGGCGGATATAAATTCAATATTTTCGACTTACCCGGAACATACTCACTTACAGCATATTCTCCGGAAGAAATTTACGTCAGAAGATTTATCATGGAGGAAACTCCGGACATAGTAATCAATGTCATCGATTCGTCGAATCTGGAGCGAAACCTATTCCTGACCAGTCAATTGATCGATATGGATATCAAAGTGATTATCTCTTTGAATATGTATGATGAGTTACTGAAAAATGATGTAAAGTTTGATTATAAAAGGTTGGGAAAACTGATGGGTATTCCGATTATTCCTACGGTGAGTTCAAAGGGGAAAGGAATTCAGGAACTGATAAAAAAAACCATTGAAGTTTATGAGGATCTCGATCCGATTGTCAGGCACATTCATATCAATTACGGGGAGGAGCTCGAGAAATCGATTCTGATACTACGAACTAAAATAAAGCTGGAGAAGCCAATTACCGACCATATTTCGTCCCGTTTTTTAGCCATCAAATTGCTCGAACGCGACAAACAGGCTACCGAATCGTTGGCTACCTATCCTAATTTTGCTGAAATTGAAAAAACGGCACTTAACGAGATTAAAAGAATTGAGCGACTTTTTAATGAAGATAGCGAAACCGTAATTACCGATGCAAAATATGGTTTTATTTCCGGCGCCCTGGAAGAAACCTACAAACAAAGAAACAAAAACTCAAGCAGCTATTCAGAACGAATAGACAACCTGCTAACGCACACCTATTTGGGGTTTCCGATTTTCATCACATCCATCTCGCTTGCCTTTTATGCAACGTTTAAATTGGGCGCAATCCCGATGTTATGGATCGAAAAACTGGTGGCGTTCATCAGCCAACTGGTTTCGAACATGTTAACAGATGGAATGCTGAAAGATCTGCTGATAAACGGAGTTATCAGCGGAACCGGCAGCGTTCTTGTATTTCTGCCAAACATATTGATACTTTTCTTTTTCATTTCCTTTATGGAAGATTCCGGCTACATGGCCCGTGCTGCTTTCATTATGGATAAAATCATGCATCGATTTGGCTTGCATGGTCGCTCATTCATACCAATGGTCATGGGTTTTGGCTGTAATGTACCGGCCATCATGGCAACCCGTACTTTACGCAGTCCGGGCGACAGGTTACTTACCATGCTTATCATACCATTCATGTCGTGCAGTGCCCGACTTCCTGTATATGTCTTATTTATAACGGCCTTTTTTCCGGAAAAACCCGCGCTGATTCTTGCCAGCCTGTACTTTACCGGCATCTTAATTGCCTTCCTGACTGCACAATTACTTAACCGGACTTTCTTCAGGAACAAGGAAACTCCATTTGTGCTGGAATTGCCTCCATACCGGATTCCAACTCTGAAGAACATCATCATTCACATGTGGGATAAGGCCAGGCAATATCTTCAGAAAATTGGCGGAATAATTTTGATTGGGGTCATAATAATTTGGGCACTGGGATATTTCCCACGAGAAGATTCTATGGAAGCTGCCAATTCGGTCATTCTCAAGAATAAAATTATTAATCATGAATTTTCAACCGACTCCATTCACCTGAATTCGGTTTACAAACAAAGTCTTCGACTGCAAAACAGCTATCTCGGGCGATTAGGCCAGCTTATTCAACCGGCCATGGCACCGCTGGGTTTCGACTGGAAAATGAGTATCAGCCTTCTGGCAGGTCTTCCGGCAAAAGAAATTATAGTGAGTACAATGGGTGTGTTATATCAGGCAGATGCAAATAACCCGGATAAAGGATTAAGCGATAAATTGAAACAGGAAAAATTTATTTCAGGAGAGCGGATAGGCCAAAAGGTCTTTTCGATTCCGGTTGCTCTGTCTTTTCTTGCTTTTGTACTGATCTATTTCCCATGTATCGGTGTTATAGCAACCATAAAGAATGAATCAGGAAAGTTAAAATGGGCCATATTCACCGTAGTTTACACAACAGCTGTGGCTTGGGTTATTTCATTTCTGGTTTTCAACATTTCGTCTTTTTTTATAGCGTAAAATAATTATCTAAATTATGATACAGGATATTATAGCTTATTTGATTTTAGTGGTAACCTTCGGAATATTTATTCGGAAAATTCTCCTGTTTTTCAGTCTTGTGGGCAAAAAGAAGGTTGATTCATCAAAATGTGGAGGCTGCGCAAGTGGTTGTGAGATGAAGGAAATGCATCTTATGAATAAAGTGAAAATTACAAAGTACGATCAGTACAGGCTTTATTTATAGACTTTTCAGTTTCGATATGGTATCCATCGGATTTTCCGAATTGAAAATAAAACTTCCGACCACAAGGATATCGACTCCTGAATCATACAGCTTTTTACCAACTTCAAAATTCACTCCTCCATCCACTTCAATTAATGCCGGTGAATTCCGTCTAAGAATCATTTCTTTCAAAGTTTCAGCTTTAGGGATGGTATTTTCAATAAATTTCTGCCCCCCAAATCCGGGATTAACTGACATTAGTAAAACCATATCCAATTCAGGCAGTATTTCTTCAAGTAAAGAAACCGGTGTATGAGGATTAAGGCAAACGCTGGCCTTTATCCCTAAATCTTTAATTTGCTGAACAGTGCGACTGAGATGCTGGCAAACTTCATAATGAACTGTTATGATTGAGGCACCGGCCCGATAAAAATCCTCAATATATTTCTCCGGATTCACAATCATCAGATGAACATCCAGTGGTTTTTTGCTGATTTGATTCACGGCCTGAATAACCGGAATTCCGAATGAAATATTTGGTACAAATACTCCATCCATCACATCACAATGAACGAAATCAGCTTCGCTTAGGTTAATCATTTCGATATCATTACCCAGCAAATTAAAATTAGCTGCAAGTATTGATGGTGCAACAAGTTTCATACAATTTACTTTTTATCGTAAATGTAAGATTTAATCGACAGGAATAAATCTGATAAATAAAAAAAGCTGCAGAAAGCAGCTTTTATAATATTAGAGGTAGGCTCTTAATAATCTGTTGCGGTAGTTATTTCGCATCTTCTTGATGGTCTTTTCTTTGATTTGCCTGACCCGCTCCCGGGTTAATCCGAATTCATCACCAATTTCCTCCAAGGTATGCTGACTCTTTCCGCTTAATCCAAAATAATACCGGATAACATCGGCTTCACGCTCACCAAGTGTTGACAAAGTCCGTTCAATTTCCTTACAAAGTGAAACATTCATCAGGCCTTTTTCAGGACTAAGAGAATCTTCATTCAGCATAACCTCATACATCGAATTTCCTTCTTCATCATGTATCGGAGCATCCATCGAAACATGATGAGTCGATACTTTCAAAGCATCTTCAACTGCCTCAGGAGAAGTGGAAAGCGTGTATGCAACTTCTTCGGAAGTTGGTTCCCGCTGAAATTCCTGCTCTAACCTGTTAAATGTTTTATTAATCCTGGTAATCGATCCAATTTTGTTTAAAGGTAAGCGAACAATGCGAGCCTGCTCAGCCAAAGCTTGTAATATTGATTGACGAATCCACCAAACTCCGTAAGAAATAAACTTAAAACCTCGAGTTTCATCGTAACGTTGGGCAGCCTTAATTAATCCAAGATTACCTTCATTAATTAAGTCAGGCAAGCTAAGTCCCTGATTCTGATATTGCTTTGCCACTGAAACCACAAATCTTAAATTTGCTTTAATCAGAGCCTCCAATGCTTTCTTATCGCCTTTTTTGATCCTTTTTGCCAATTCAACTTCTTCGTCAGCTGAAACTAAATCAACCTTCCCAATTTCATGCAGGTATTTATCAAGCGATAGCGTTTCTCTGTTGGTAACCTGTTTTGCAATTTTAAGTTGTCTCATCGTTAATACATGTGAAGAATTATACAAAAAAAACCTCTATTGCAGAGTTTCATCAGACGAAATTAATTATTCTGAATTCACTGAAATGAAAATCAACTCCAATTTGTCCGAACAATACGAATTTTTCCATGAAATGTTCAAATTTCACTTCGAACGATACTTTTATTATTCCATAAATATCCTGAAAAACTCACTAAAAAAAATAAGTTACTTAAAATGCCCGATTCAACCATTCATTTTTCTACTTTTGCTTTGGTGATATTTAAGGATTTCGCTATACTTGCAAAATATTTCGAACAAGGATCAATTATCCGAACTATCAATTCCACTTTTCCTTTTTTTCAACCACTTGACCTTTTGGATATAAACAAATCAATGAAAAATTATGTATGATATTATTGAATTAAGCAGAAAACTACTTCCTGACTTAAAAGAAATTGCAAAAGAACTTGACATTAAAAAGATTGAATCATTCAAGAAACAAGATTTGATCTATAAAATTCTTGACACACAGGCTATTTTAGCGTCTGAAAGAAAACCTGATGATAAAAAACTAAGATCTCCAAGAGATACGAATGTAAAACGTGAAGAGAACCCTGTCCTAAAATTCTTTAGCCGAAGGAAAGAAGAAAAACCGGAGGAGAGTCCTGAGGTAAAAACTGAGCCTGAAAAAGCGACTCCAATTGCAGCAGTTGAACCGCGTAAAGAAGGAAAAAGAGAATTTCAGATCAAAAAACGTCCACGTACAGAACACATTAAGGCTGGATCTTCGAATCATAATCCAAATCAAAATCCGAATCCCAATGCAGTTCAGGGCCAAAAACCAGACCAGCGTCCTGCAAAAGTTCCGAATAAAAATCAAAACCCTAACCAAAATACCCATCTGAAAGTCAGACAGGATATTTTCTTTCCGGAAGATCCAATTGAAAATGAACCGGATATTGTCGTTCCTGAACCAATCGTCTATCAGGAACCAATTCAGGCAATTGATAAGGAAGTAAATCAAGAGACTCAGAATCAGGAAGAAATAAAATCAGATGATTCGGCAGAAAAACGGAATGATAATCAAAATAAAAAGAATAATCCACGCTGGGAAAACCGTGAAAATCAAGGTCCAAAACAGCCTAAGCCTCAACAAAATCAGGAAAAAGCTTATGAATTTGATGGAATAATAAGCAATACCGGTGTGTTGGAAATTATGGTCGATGGATATGGATTCCTTCGTTCATCGGATTTCAACTATCTGAACTCTCCCGACGATATTTATGTGTCTCAGTCACAAATTAAACTGTTCGGACTTAAAACCGGCGATACCGTTACCGGAACTATTCGTCCTCCAAAAGAAGGAGAAAAATATTTCCCACTGATCAAGGTCATCGAAATCAACGGAAGAACACCCGATTACATTCGCGACCGTGTTCCTTTTGAACATTTAACTCCCCTTTTCCCGAACGAAAAATTCAATCTGACCGGAAATGGACACGACAACCTTTCAACCCGTATTGTTGACCTTTTTGCACCGATCGGTAAAGGACAGCGCGGCTTAATCGTTGCCCAGCCAAAAACTGGTAAAACTGTATTGTTGAAAGAGATTGCCAATGCAATTGCTGCAAATAATCCGGAAGTTTACATGATGGTATTGCTTATTGACGAGCGTCCTGAAGAGGTTACCGACATGGCCCGCCACGTAAATGCCGAGGTCATTTCATCAACATTTGATGAACCGGCTGAACGTCATGTACGTGTTGCCGGTATGGTACTCGAAAAAGCAAAGCGTCTGGTTGAATGCGGCCACGATGTAGTGATACTGCTTGACTCCATCACGCGTTTGGCCCGTGCCTACAATACTGTTGCTCCTGCTTCAGGAAAAGTATTATCCGGTGGTGTTGATGCCAATGCACTGCACAAACCAAAACGTTTCTTTGGAGCTGCCAGAAATATTGAAGAAGGTGGATCACTGACAATTATTGCCACGGCACTTACAGAAACCGGATCAAAAATGGACGAAGTAATTTTCGAAGAATTCAAAGGTACCGGTAATATGGAATTACAGCTCGACCGGAAATTGTCGAACAAACGGATTTTCCCTGCTGTTGATATCACTTCTTCGAGCACTCGCCGCGAGGACTTGCTGATGAACAAAAACGTGCTTGACAAAACGTACATTCTCCGCAATTTCCTCAGCGACATGAATTCAATTGAAGCGATGGAATTCATTAAAACACGAATCATGAGAACCGATTCTGTTGAAGAATTTCTGGTTTCGATGAACGATCAGTAAAGAAGCAAGAAAAATAGAAAAGTAGGAAAAAGGAAAAAGTTCGTTCGCCGAACATTTTCCTTTTTTCATTTTCCTTATTTTAATCCCAGTTTGAAGTTGAAATTGGAAGAAGGATGAATGGCTTCAGAATCCTGGTATTTTTTAAGTATCCGCTTGACCACATTTGAATTGATGGCTTCTCCGGAATAGTCTATTAAAAACCGGTTGAATCCATTCATCTCCAATTGAATCCGGTAATGGAACAAAGCCACCGGAATGGTGGGGTACACAACAGTTATTCCATCCCGAACATCTATTCTGAACTTTTTATTATTCTCATCGGCAAAAAAATGATTGTCAGCGTCCTTTCTGACTGGCATTCTGGAATAAAACAATTCCGGATAAAAATAAAGCGGAACAACTCCCTGTTTATTAACCATCGAAAGCAAATTATCCAGATCATTTTCAAGAGGATAGATAAATTGGCTGATTTTTTCCTCGTGTAACATCCGGGCGGCGGCATCATTTAATACATACACATTTTCGTTGCAGCTAATTTCAGCACCAGCCGGAATCAGCAACTTCTGTGAGAGATGGCTGACAATAAAGTGCTTATAACCTGAATCAAAAAGTCTGGATGCCAGATCCCGGTAAAAATCCAGCAGATTCTCTGAAATAAATTTTGGCAGTTCGATCCTTATCTTTTGTGTGTTTTGCTGATATATTGAAGCATTTACATCAAACTTTTCCCAATCCGATCGCTTGTACGAAAGAATAACCGCATGATAATCATCAAACCGAAGTTTGGGCAACCATTCCGGACTTCCAATTCGAACCAGCAACATCGGCAATTGCATTTTATTGCCTTCAATCTGAAGGCTTTTTCTGATCTCCTGTTTTTTAAGCGGATGTTTTTTAAGTTCCGGAAGTACATTGACATTTCCGAGCCGTGAAGAAAAACTTTGAGTTTTCACCCGAACCAGCAGAACTTCATCGCCTTTTGATATTTTGCCACTTAAATCAGCCGGAACCTGGTAAACATCCCCATTCTTGCCAAAATTCTCCATTTTAACATACAATTGCTCATCATCAATCTCTTTTCGAATCCTGATACGAAAACCTTCTTCCAGGTTGACTGAACTCGTAAATGAAATTGATTTCCGGTCCACATGGGTAATTGCACCGACGCGGATTCCAATTGAAGGATCATCCGTTATTCCATTAGTGATCGATCCGCTCAGGAAATAACCGGTTTTTTCGCGTCCCATATCCAGTTCCAGCATTTGTCCCGATATTTCCATATTCTGAGGATTATCTATTGCCAACCGATAGGCCTTGCATACCTGAAATACATAATCAGCAGATTTCATCCGTCCTTCGATTTTCAGGGAATGAATACCAAGATCGATCAATTTCTGAAGGTTTTCAATTTGCTGATTGTCTTTCAGGCTAAAAAGAGCATGCTGTTCTCCCCCACCCTGATAAATCCTTCGGCAACTTTGTTTGCAGATTCCACGATTTGCACCCTGACCTCCGGAATAACTGCTGAAAAGGCACATTCCTGAAAATGAATAGCACAAAGCGCCGTGAACAAAAACCTCGAGTTCGGCTTTACTTTGCGATTTAATTTTTTCGAGTTCCGGCATAGTCAATTCACGGGCCAGAACAGTTCGCACAATTCCTTTCGAAGCACCAAAGTTTACACCAGCCGAATTGTGGATTCCCATTTGTGTACTTGCATGCAAAGTCAGGCCTGGAAAGTATTTACAGGCAATGTGATAAACACCCCAGTCCTGAATAATTATAGCATTCACCTGAAGTGAATTGAGAAATGCCAGAATTTCAATTAGCTGATCGATTTCCTTATTTTTCAGCAGCACATTCAGGGTAATGTAAATTTTAATCCTTTTCTCACGGGCTTTCTGAACAGCCAACTGAAGTAACGGCCGGGTAAAATTACTTGCGCGTCCACGGGCATTCAGTTCCTGAAGACCCATAAAAACTGCATCTGCACCTGCATTCAGTGCAGCATAGAAAGATTCAACATTTCCAACCGGAGCCAACAATTCAGGCTTTCTAAATCCCATACAAGTAAATTTTACAAGGCAAAAGTAGATAATTTGGCATTCGGAAAATTTAAACAGGAGAATATTCCAAGATTCATTGATCCAATGCTTCAATCATTTAATTAATTTACTGAAATTTAGTATGATTATTTACCACAAATTACAATGATTTCTTATTTTTAATAAATCTAAATTACACTTTTCGATTCATTTTGCCATGTTCAGATTGCAATTTAAAGTTTTAAAGCAGTATTTTTACGGCATAAAATTCTGCAAATGCAAAATTTGATCAATATTCACAATACTTTACAGGAACAAACCAAGAAAACTATCCGAAGGGAACTTCTGGATGAGATTAACTGGGATGACCGGATCATTGGAATCAAAGGATTCCGCGGGGTTGGCAAAACAACATTCCTGATCGATCTTGTGAAAGAGAAATTTTTGAACGACAAAACCTGCCTTTACGTCAATCTGAACAATTTTTATTTTGCCAAACGGAAAATCATTTCGTTTGCCGATGAATTTTACAAAACGGGTGGAAAAACACTGCTGCTCGATCAGATTCACAAATATCCGGACTGGGCTTCCGAATTGAGAACCTGCTTCGATAATTTTCCGGAATTAAAAATCATTTTCTCTGCATCGCCTGTTCTTCGGGTACTTGAAGGGAATAATCAACTGAATGAAATTGCCCGGATTTATCATTTGGAAGGACTTTCATTCCGGGAATATCTGAACTATCAATCGAACATGAATTTCAGGAGATATTCCATTCAGGAAATAGTAAGTAATCACATCAAAATCGCTCAGGAAATTACTCAGGATATAAAACCACTGGCCTTTTTTAATGACTACCTCAAAGAGGGTTTTTATCCTTATTTCTTGAATAACAACGGGTTTTATAACGAGACACTTTTAAAACACATTAACCTGGCACTCGAAATTGATGTCACTTATCTGAATCAGATCGATCTTCAGTATTTGCCAAAACTCCGGAAGCTGTTGCAGATTATTGCCAGTCAGGTGCCATTTTCGCCAAACGTCAGTAAACTGAGTGCAGATGTTCAGACCTCAAGAGCAACCATCATGAATTACCTGAGGTACATGAAAAATGCGAGGATTATCAACATGCTCTTTACAAACGGGAATGAAGATGAAATCAAAAAGCCGGACCTGGTTTATTTGCACAATACCAACCTGATGTATGCCATCGATCCGGGAAATATCAGCAGTAAAAGCCTGAGACAAACATTCTTTTATAATCAGGTAGGTTATCAGAATCAGATTAAAAGTTCAGGAAAAGCTGATTTTAAGGTAGCCGATCAGTATCATTTCAGTGTTGGCGGAAAATACAGCGTGCCTGCAGAAGCTGGATATTTCGCAGCTGCCGATATGATTGAAGTTGGAAATGAAAACGTAATTCCGCTGTGGCTATTTGGATTTTTGTATTAAATGCCCCTCCTGACTCCCCGTAGGGGAGGAACAAAGACCTTTTTTAAAGGAAAGAAGGGCAAATAAAGTATCGGTGAAAAATAAAAATTAAAATCAAGATAAATTTAAACATTACAAAAATGGCAAACAAAAAGAAGTTCATTACATGTGACGGGAACTATGCCGCAGCGCATATCAGCTACATGTTCAGTGAGGTAGCTTGTATCTATCCAATCACGCCATCATCGACCATGGCCGAATACGTTGACGAATGGGCAGCAAACGGAAAAACCAACATGTTTGGTCGTCCGGTTCGCCTGGCCGAAATGCAGAGCGAAGGTGGAGCTGCCGGTGCAGTTCATGGCGCTTTACAAGCGGGAGCTTTAACGACAACTTACACTGCGTCGCAGGGTTTGTTGCTGATGATCCCAAACATGTATAAAATTGCAGGAGAGCTACTTCCCTGCGTATTCCATATCAGTGCCCGTGCACTTGCCGGACATGCTTTATCCATTTTTGGTGACCACAGCGACGTTTATTCAGCACGCCAAACCGGTTTTGCCATGTTGGCAGCAGGTTCGGTTCAGGAAGAAATGGACTTGGCCGGTGTTGCACATCTTGCAACATTAAAATCACGTGTGCCTTTCATGGCTTTCTTCGATGGTTTCCGTACTTCACACGAAATTCAGAAAATTGAAGTAATCAGCAAAGAAGACATGCTTCCGCTGGTTGACATGAAACTGATTCAGGAATTCAGGGATAAAGCAATTAATCCTGAACACCCGGTAACACGCGGGACTGCCCAGAATCCTGACATTTTCTTTCAGGCCAAAGAAGCTTCGAACCGTTTCTATGATGCAGTTCCGGATATTGTTGAAGCTTACATGCAGGACATCAAAAAAATTACAGGTCGCGAATACCACCCATTCACCTATTATGGTGCTGAAGATGCTGAAAACATCATCATTGCAATGGGTTCGGTTACCGAAACCATCCGCGAAACGGTCGATTATTTAACTGCTCAGGGTAAAAAAGTAGGTTTGTTGGTGGTACATTTGTATCGCCCGTTCTCTGCCAAATATTTCCTGAATGTATTGCCAAAATCAGTAAAACGCATTTCAGTACTCGACCGCAGTAAGGAACCCGGAGCAACCGGCGAGCCACTTTATCTGGATATCTGCGAAGTTCTCTATGGAACAGAAAACGCCCCACTCATTGTTGGCGGACGTTTCGGATTGGGTTCCAAAGACACCACTCCAGCTCAGATTCTTTCGGTTTATGAAAATCTCGAACTGAACGAACCTAAAAATCAGTTCACCATCGGTATTGTTGACGATGTAACTTTCAAATCGCTTCCTTTAAAAGAAGAAGTAAATGTTGCTCCGGCCGGAACTTACGAAGCTAAATTCTATGGTTTGGGATCTGACGGTACTGTTGGTGCCAACAAAAACTCAATCAAAATTATTGGTGAAGCCACTGATAAATATTGCCAGGCTTATTTTGCCTACGACTCCAAAAAATCAGGCGGATTCACTTCATCACATCTTCGTTTTGGAAATGTGCCAATCCGTTCACCATATTTGGTAAATACTCCTGATTTTGTAGCCTGTCATGTTCCTGCCTACCTTCATTTATACGATGTATTAAAAGGTTTGAAAAAAGGCGGCTCGTTCCTTTTGAATTCAATCTGGGAAGAAGAAGAAACTGTAAAAAGACTTCCTGACAGCATGAAAAAATACCTTGCTGAAAATGAAATCAAATTTTACATCATCAACGGAACCAAACTCGGCGAAGAAATTGGCCTTGGAAACCGCACCAATACCATCATGCAATCGGCCTTTTTCAAGATTACTGAAGTAATTCCATTCGAAACTGCCGTTCACGAAATGAAAAAAGCCATCGTGAAATCGTATGGTAAAATGGGTGAAAAAATCATTAACATGAACTACGCAGCTGTTGAAGCCGGCGGAAATAATGTGGTGAAAGTTGATGTACCTGCTGAATGGAAAAATCTGGTGATTAAATCTGAAAATGATGACACTGACCGTCCGGCCTACATTACCAATATTGTTGACGTAATCAACGCTCAGAAAGGCGACGACCTTCCGGTCAGTACTTTCCTTGGTTCAGAAGACGGTACATTTATGTCGGGAACTGCGGCTTACGAAAAGCGCGGAATCGCAGTAAATGTTCCTGAATGGCAGGCTGAAAACTGTATTCAGTGTAACCAGTGTGCTTACGTTTGTCCTCACGCTGCAATCCGTCCATTCCTGATCGACACCGACGAAATGGCTAAATTACCTGATGGAACAAAGACACTCGCCGCCATACCAAACAAACAGTTCCCTGGCTTGAATTTCAAAATTCAGGTAAGTGTTTTAGATTGTACCGGATGCGGTAACTGTGCTGATGTTTGTCCATCAAAAATCAAAGCTCTTGAAATGAAACCACTTGGAAGCCAGGAAGCTGAAATTTCACGTTGGTTGCACATGGACTCGAAGGTAACTTATAAGGAAAAAGTAGTTGAAAAAAGCAAATCGGTTAAAAACTCACAGTTCGCTCAGCCATTATTCGAGTTCTCAGGAGCTTGTGCCGGTTGTGGTGAAACTCCATACATCAAACTGATTTCGCAGCTTTATGGCGAACGCATGATGGTTTCGAATGCAACAGGTTGTTCTTCCATCTATGGCGGATCAGCTCCATCGACTCCATACTGCAAACACAAGGAAAGCGAAAAAGGTATTGCCTGGGCAAACTCATTGTTCGAAGACAATGCTGAATACGGTTTTGGTATGTCGGAAGGTGTTGCTGCACAACGCGACCGCATCGAAATGATCATGAAAGCTACTATTGCTGATGGTGCTACTGATGCTGAAAAAGAAGCATTCACTGCCTGGATCGAAAACAAACTCAACGGCGAAACAACCGAAGAAGTTTCAGCAAAAGTCCGCGAAGTATTGGCTGGCAGCACTGCTGTTTTTGCGAAAGACATCATGGGGTTGAAACAATACCTGGTTAAAAAATCGCAATGGATCTTTGGTGGTGACGGTTGGGCTTATGACATTGGCTATGGTGGATTGGATCACGTTTTGGCTTCAGGTCAGGATGTCAACGTCCTGGTTATGGATACCGAAGTATATTCAAATACCGGCGGTCAGGCATCGAAATCAACTCCGGTTGGTGCTGTGGCTAAATTCGCTGCTTCAGGAAAACGTATCCGGAAAAAGGACCTTGGCGTAATGGCCATGTCATACGGATATGTCTATGTTGCACAGGTTTCTATGGGAGCAAATCAGGCACAATACCTGAAAGTTATCCGCGAAGCTGAAGCTTATCCCGGACCATCACTCATTATTGCCTATTCGCCATGTATCAGCCACGGTTTGAAACAATCGATGGGCCGCACGCAGAACGAAGAGAAAATTGCTGTTGAATGTGGATACTGGAGCTTATACCGTCACAATCCACTGTTGGAAGAAGAAGGAAAGAACCCATTTGTTCTGGATTCAGGAGCGCCAGACTGGACGAAATTCCAACCTTTCCTTCTTGGTGAAGCCCGTTACAGTTCCCTCAAAAAAGCATTTCCGGAAGTAGCAGATGAACTGTTCGCTGCTGCAGAAGAAAATGCGAAATGGAGATACAATGGGTATAAGAGAATGGCTGCAATTGATTATTCAGCTGCTGAATAAAGGAAAAAACCAATCCAAATAAGGTCAGGACAAACCCGAAATTTGTGCTGTACCTAACAAGAAAAACTCCGGAGCACATTTTGCTTCGGAGTTTTTTGTAGATAATTGTTCGGGGGAATTTAGAAGAAATAGATTTTAATAAACTTAAAAATCTTCCTGTTCAAATCTTAAAATGATTAATTTTAAACTACTAACGCAATCTCAATGTATACTCGATGCCTTCAAAAATCTGCCTACTCATAGTAATTACCCTGATTGCAATTTCAGGTTGCACCAGTACAAAATACCTGACTGATCAGGTTAGTATTGACCGGCAGCACGACATGAGACGGCACCGGACAGGAGGAAATGCTGTAGATGTTTTGCTAAACCTGACTAATTTAATCATTTCAGTCACATTGGGTTCTGATTTCGAACCTGTTCAAAGCGAAAGGGCTTTTAAAAAGATAAGCATTCAGAATAAATCCAGGGATAGTTTGTATGTCAATATGGTGACCGATGTTTTGTGGAAGGACAATGAATACTGCGATATCATGGGAATTGCATTGCCTGCCGGTGCCAAACAGAGAATTCTGGTTCCCTACCCTGCTGCTTACAATGTATATTTCAGGACTCCAGATTCCGAAGAAGAACATATAGAAATCCAAACTGACAGCAAAACAAGAGTTTTCAAGCTTCAACCCAGAATGGTAATAGATTCGATTCCAAACAAAAGTAATCAGTAGAAAGTCCTGGCAAGCAGAATGTATTGCGTTATCCTTTCGTCGTAACTTTCCATCAATTTCTTAACTACGGAAAGCTGCGCAGGAAAAATCCGGTTTCCGATTGACCGGACGGACAAAACTTTTGGTGAAGTTCCGGTTAGAAAGACACCATCATATTGGTCTATTTCAGAAGCTTTAACAGCCTCCTCAACCAAATGAAATCCCAAATCATTCAGGCATCCGAGCACTTTCTGCCTCGTAATTCCGACTAAAACGTCTGAAGACGGAGCCGTAAAAAACACATCATCCTTCACAAAGAATACATTCGACCGACTTCCTTCGGTAATTTGTCCATCACTATTGACCAACAAAACTTCATAAAGTTTCTGCTCATCAATTATTCGATCGGCCTTTTCTCGAATTGAACTCTGAATAACCTTGGCATTCGGATTTTCGCGTTTGGCAAAAAACAAATCTGTCGAAACACCGTTCAGATAGTCGACCTCACCGGGATAATTGGCAGATATGAAAGTAAAAGCCCACTGTTTTTCCATTTCTACTCCAGAAAAGACTGACTTGATATTTCCATTCTGAATTTGGTTTAACCGGATTAATTCTGAAATCTGATGCTTGAAATACGGAAATTCCATAGAGAAAGACAATCCCTGCATTTCAATCGATTTCTGTAATCTGTTAAAGTGATCTTCAAGAAAAAGAGCCACACCATCGATTACACGAATTACCTCATAAACAGCATGATCAGAATTAAACTTTTCCGGCTGAAATTCAGATTCCGCAACTATTCCACTATTTGTAATAATCATTACCATCTTTCAGAAATATTTCCGGTAAAACCTACCTTACCATACATAATCAATCCATCCATTTTCTGGCAACTCGCAATGAAAAATGAAATATACTTATCGAAATGAAAAAGGTCAGGAAGTACAAAAAACCCACCTGACCTTTTCTTTTCTGAAAAGTATTTGTCTAAAACAGGAACCAATTGACAATCATTCCCTGGGTAACATTTCCTGTATTATAATCGAGTTGAGAACCGAACATGCTGTGCGGGATCGAATAAATCATTAGCAATACAATTGCTGCAATCACAGGATAAATTGGCCTCTCTTTTTTACGGTTCATCAATACCGCAAGGAACCAGAATAAAAAGGCAATCAGAGTTTTATTATCGGTTAAATCCCAGCCAAAAGGAATACCGGTCCAAAGATCGCCAAAGGCATAAAGCTGAACGATTGGTCCCAGAAACATACCGCCAATCATTAATGAGCCAAACGTGTACCAACTGAATTTCCGAAAGGCAGAAACGCTGAAAGCTGCCATCAGACCGGAAAGTGTTGAGAATAACATGGCTAAAAACATAAAGAAAATGTGTGGTACCAGAATGGTCAGAGGAACTCCGCCTTTAAAACGTATCACAACAGGAGATTCTTTTAAATAAGTTGTTGTTCCTGACTGATCTGTAACATCTAAATAGTACTCAATTTTCCCGGCGGCAGGTTGCTTCGGAACTTCGGCAAAGAAACCTTCCT
>CAIPKZ010000291.1 GCA_903865775.1 uncultured Prolixibacteraceae bacterium
AATTTTTCACTACCTGTTTCTGTTTAAAATATTAACTTTGGTGCTTACTAAATAAGTAGTTTTTGTATGGGAAAAGTAATTGCACTTGCTAACCAAAAAGGAGGAGTTGGAAAAACCACCTCTGCTATTAATCTGGCAGCAAGTCTGGCTGTTTTAGAATATAAAGTACTGATTGTAGATGCTGATCCACAGGCAAATGCTACTTCCGGAGTGGGTTTCGATGTAAAAAATGTAAAGACAAGTATTTACGAATGCATTATAGATGAACTTGATCCGCGAAAAATCATTTTAAATACTGAAATTCCTGGCTTAGATTTAATTCCTTCGCACATTGATTTGGTCGGTGCTGAAATTGAAATGCTCAATCTGCCAAACCGGGAAAAGGTTTTGCGCCATGTCATCGATAAAGTAAGGGATGATTACGATTTTATCCTGATTGACTGCTCCCCTTCCCTGGGATTAATTACTGTAAATGCGCTAACAGCAGCCGATTCGGTGATCATTCCGGTACAATGTGAATATTTTGCGTTGGAAGGATTAGGAAAGCTGCTCAATACAATAAAAATTATTCAGACGAAATTACATCCTGAACTTCAAATTGAAGGCTTCCTTTTAACCATGTTTGATTCAAGGTTGAACTTGTCGAACCAGGTGATGGAAGAAGTCAAAAAACACTTCCAGGAGATGGTATTTGAATCGGTTATTCAGCGGAACATTAAGCTGAGCGAGGCACCCAGCTACGGACAACCTGCAATTCTTTATGATGCAACCTCAAAAGGAGCTTCAAGCTACATGAACCTTGCCCGGGAATTACTGCAAAACAACGGCATGACCAAACTAAAAAATTCAGAAAAAATTATTGAATAAGATCTTTTGATATGGCAAAAAAGAACGCATTGGGAAGAGGTTTGGGCGCATTAATCGATGGAGCGGACGCATACTTCGCAAAAGAAATAGGTGCCTCTATAAATGATATCGAAATTTCGAAGATTGTTGCAAACCCATTTCAACCCCGGACCAAATTTGACGAGGAAGCCCTGAATGAATTAGCTGCATCGATCAGGGAAATCGGGATCATTCAACCTATTACTCTGCGAAAAATTGACGACAACCAATATCAGGTAATCGCTGGTGAAAGAAGGCTGCGGGCATCTAAAATCGCTGGATTGACTACTATTCCAGCATATGTCCGCACTGCTGATGACGAAGGAATGCTTGAAATGGCTCTTGTAGAAAATATTCAGCGTGAAGATCTGGATGCCATTGAAATTGCCTTAAGTTATCAGCGATTGATTGACGAATGTAAACTTACACAGGAAACACTGAGCGACCGAGTTGGAAAGAAACGTTCAACTGTAACCAACTATCTTCGGCTACTCAAACTCCCTGCACGAATTCAGAAAGGCATCGTAGAAAAAAACATTACCATGGGCCATGCAAGGGCCTTGGTTAATATCAAAGACTCTGAGATGCAGCTGATGATTTTTGATGAAATCATTAAAAATGAATTCTCAGTCCGCCGGGTGGAAGAAATTGTACGGAATTACAGTGAAGACATTTCAAGTTTTGAAGTGGAGGAAAAAATAAAAGTTCCTAAATATCCAACTGAATATCAGGATTTATACAATCACCTGAACAAACATTTCCAGTCGAAAATTGATTTTAAAATGGATCAAAACGGCAAAGGGAAAATTATAATACCATTTGGATCCACAAAAGATCTGGAACGAATTTTAGGAATCTTTGATAAACTAAATGCATAAAAAAAGGGGTCCAATTCGTTTGAAACGATACATAGGCTGTTTTTTGATAATCCTGTTTACAACAACAGGATTTTCTGCCTTTAGTCAGGAAACTGGCCAAGATTCGACGGCAACTAAAAAAAATGAGATTTTGCATTCGCCTCACAAGGCGGCAATATATTCCGCTGTATTGCCCGGAATGGGACAGATTTATAACCGTAAATACTGGAAAGTTCCAATCATTTGGGGAGGTTTTGCAACTTTAGGATACTTTATTAACTTTAACAACGAAGTTTACACCACATATAAACGTGCCTATTCTGACATTATCGATGATGATCCGTTTACAAGTTCTTATCTGGATTTAAATATAAATCCGGCATTCTTTCAGGCAGATAAAAAATCTCAATTAACTGAGAATCTGCGATTGGCAAAAGATAACTGGAGAAGGAACCGTGATTTGGTGATTATTAGCACCGTTGTTTTTTATGCGGCAAATATCATTGACGCCAGTGTAGACGGCAATTTTTTTTATTTCGATATTGGCGACGATTTAACCGTCAATTGGGCTCCGGGACCGATTTTATGCATGGATAAAACGGTCATTGGTGCACAATGCAGAATTACATTTTAAACGAAAACAGCTTATGAGGATATTACAACTATCTGTTATCTTACTAACAACGATCGGTCTGAATACTTTTGGATCCGGTTTAAGGAAGGAAAACCTTCGAAAAGCATGTACTATAAATATTTCATCACTTGACACCCTTAACGGCTACGAAAAATACTATCAAATTCCGGACGAAAACCTGAATAAATATTTTTCGGACAAACTGGACAGTATGGTGAAAAGCTGGTATGTGCAGAATGCATTCCTTTTGGATAGTACAGAGCTGGCAGAAGCTGATACTCTTAAACAAACTCTTCCCGATTCAATTTATATTCAAAGGTTGCAATCCATGCAGTCGGCAGTAAGCCTGTCATACAATAATACAGTCAAGAATTTCATTACCATGTATACGGTAAGGAAACCTAAGCAAGTCGCCATCATGCTTGGTTTGGCGAACTATTATTTTCCTATGTTCGAGGAGGCTTTGGCCAAATATGGTTTACCCATGGAACTCAAATACCTTCCCATCATCGAGTCAGCATTGAATCCTGGTGCAAATTCTTCAGCAAGTGCTATAGGACTTTGGCAATTTATGTACTCAACGGGTAAAATGTACAAACTCGAAATCAGCACATTTGTCGATGAGCGTCGTGATCCGCTAAAAGCAACTGATGCCGCAGTTCGTTATTTGCGCGATTTGTACAATATTTATAAAGACTGGCACCTGGTGATCGCGGCCTACAATTGTGGACCTGGCAACGTAAACAAAGCAATTAAACGATGCGGCGATGCGAAAGATTACTGGAAAATTTATTACAAATTGCCGAAAGAAACCCGCGGATATGTCCCAGCTTATATCGCGGCCAATTACGTGATGAATTTCTATCAGAGTCACAATATTTATCCTAAAACTCCAGATTTTCCGATCATTACCGACACATTAATGATTAATGACTACCTGCAGTTTACCCAGATTGCAGAAGTAATTGGTATTCCGATTGAACAAATCCGAAGTCTGAATCCGCAATACCGGCGCGATATTATTCCTGCCAGCAAAGATCGTCGTTACGCATTGGTATTGCCACAAGATCAGGTTTCCGCCTATCTTGAAAATGAATCAACCATTCACGATCACCGTCGTTCTGAATTTTTTCCGAATAATGAAATTATAAACCCACAGGATAACTATGCACGCCAGAGTCCGAGCGACATTAAAGGACGCGACAAGATATTTTATACGGTAAAAAGCGGTGATAATCTGGGTAAAATTGCTGCCTGGTACAAAGTTCACTCTTCCGACCTGAAGTATTGGAATAAGATGCATAATAACTTCATTAAACTTGGTCAAAAGCTTGCTGTATATGTTCCTGAAGGACAAGGAACTTATTACGGTAAAATCAGCAAAATGAGTAATGCAGAGAAACAAAAATCACTAAAGAGAAATCCGGAAACGATTTCCAAACAAAACATAGCAGGCACATCAAAACCAACGGTTGTTAATGAGAAAACAGAAACGAAGGTAAAGGCTGTCAATATCGAGGAAAATAAGCTAACCGCCTCTGATTCTGAAAAGAAAGATACAATTGCTCAAAAAAACAGCACACAAACCACTAATAATGAATTTGTCCTTTACACGGTTCAGAAGGGTGACAACTTCTGGACAATTGCTAAAAAATTTCCGGGAGTTTCAAACGATGAAATCATGAGGCTCAACCAAATAAAAGAAGCGCGCAGTTTGAGGATAGGTCAGATATTAAAAATCCTTCCAAAAGCATAAAAGGATATTCAATCAATACTTAATTAAATGAGTTTTTTATATCCATTGTTTCTAATTGCATTGATTGCTGTGGCTATCCCTGTAATTATTCATTTATTTAATTTCAAGCGATATAAAACACTCTATTTCAGTAACGTTAAACTCCTGAAGCTAATTCGCCAGGAATCGCGAAAAAAATCGATACTGAAGCAAATCCTCATTCTACTTGCTCGTATCATGGCCATTGCTGCCTTGGTTTTTGCATTCAGCCAGCCATACATTCCACTTTCAAACCGAACATCCAAAGCAGCAAAGCAGATTGTTGCCGTTTATATTGACAATACATTTAGCATGAAAGCTGAAGGGGAAAAAGGGCCCTTACTTGAACAATCAAAACTAAAAGCAATTGAAATTGCCAATTCGTATCGGGCCGGTACTCAGTTCTTCATTATTACGAGCGATTTTTTACCTCAGCATCAGTTTGTTCTCAACAAGGAACAGTTCATTCAGGAAGTTGCCGGGATAAAAGAAAGTCCTCATTCACCAAAAACTTCGGAGATATTCCGTGAGGCCATTCGAACTATTTCGACTTCGGCAAAGAAGACTGAAAAGACATTGTATATTTTGTCTGATTTTCAGAAAAGCGGCGTTGATATCGAAACAATTAAATCAGATTCAGCCATTTACACCTATTTATTACCTTTTACTTCAGGGAAAACCAATAATCTGCTGATTGATTCATGCTGGTTTGAAACACCAGGAAGAAAAATTGGACAGCAGGAAAAACTCTTCGTTCGCATCAGGAATTTATCTGATCAGGCCTACCAGAAGATTCCGGTTCGATTTACGGTAAACGATTCATTAAAAGCCATTTCAAACATCAATATTGCCGCACAGGAAAAATCGGTTCTTGAGCTTGATTACACCAATAATTCGGAAGGTATTCAGCTTGGAAAAGTCGAACTCGATGATTATCCGATCATTTACGACAACTCCTATTTTCTGAGCTATCAGGTTCGCGGGAAATTGCACGCTCTTGGAATTACAAATACGCAGAATAACGGTTCTGACTACCTGAAATCTTTATTTACTGATGACGAATTGATCCAGTACAATGAATTTCCGGAAAACAATATCCAGATATCACAGCTAAAAAACTATGAATGTATTTTCCTGATCAATAATCAGAAATTCAGTTCAGGCTTGAAAAGCGAATTGGCATCATTTGTTGAAGGTGGTGGTTCGTTGGTTATTTTTCCTAACCGATCGGCTAACCTGGAGGAATATAATACCCTGCTGAGTTCGCTCAAAGGAAATACTATTAACTCGGTTGATACCTCATCGATGGCCATTTCAGAAATAAATTACACTCATGAATTGTATAACGATGTTTTTGCAAAGCCCGAAAATGAAGCCGACATGCCATTAATTAAAGGCTATCTGGACTTTTCGGATAAGATGCAAAAAACTGAAACAACACTTTTGAAATTCAGAAATGGCCGGAACGCTTTAAGCGTTCATCCCTTGGGTACCGGCAAAGTCTATACTTTTGCATTTCCGCTTGATCAGAAAAACTTCAATTTCATCCGTCATGTCATTTTCGTTCCAACCGTTTACAATATGGTTTTAAACAGCGGCGAATCTCAAAAATATGCTTACCCGATTGAATCTGATGATCCGGTAATCCTGAATCCTGATATCAGTCAGAACAGGCTGAAAATCATTAATTCCAGAACAAAAGAAGAGTTTCTGACTGAAGCAAGAACCATTGGATCGGGCAAAAAACAATTGATTTTGGATGACCTTTCCAAAGAAGCCGGACATTACCTGATTCAGGATGGCGACAAGGTCATTCAATCGGTCTCCTATAATTATCCAAGGAAAGAATCTATTCCTGAATTTTATAGCGAAAATGACCTTACCAAATTGATCGAAAACAGCGGTTTAAAACAATTTCAAATCATTGAATCTTCCGATGTGAATTTCAGTGAAACACTACATGATTTAAATAACGGGAAGCAACTCTGGAAATACTTTATATTGCTGGCCATCTTTTTCCTATTCTGCGAAATGGCCGTTATCCGGTTCTGGAAATAGAATTGCAAGCAGACTAAAATCATGTTATTCCGGGGAAAATATACCTAAATCTGCAGCTTAATAAACTCTAATTTAATAACCCATGAATACATTAAGTGCTAAGGATTTTATGGATCGCGAATCGCGGTTTGGAGCTCACAATTATCATCCGCTACCGGTTGTTCTGGAACGTGGCGAAGGTGTTTATGTCTGGGATGTGGAAGGCCTGAAATATTTCGACTTTCTATCTGCATATTCCGCAGTAAATCAAGGACATTGTCATCCAAAAATAGTAAAAGCATTAACCGATCAGGCTCAAAAACTGGCCTTGACATCGCGTGCTTTTTATAACAATGTGTTGGGCGAATGGGAAGAATACACGACCAGGTTGTTTGGTTACGACAAGATGTTACCCATGAATTCTGGCGCTGAAGCCGACGAAACGGCCT
>CAIPKZ010000292.1 GCA_903865775.1 uncultured Prolixibacteraceae bacterium
GCATCAAATCCAAATCCGGCCATGTTGGCAAAATAACATATTTTGGCCTGATTAAAACTGGTATAGATGATGCGGCCAATATCCTGCTGCATGGTATCTCCCTTTTTGATCATCTGAATGGCCTGATTGTATTTGTTTGGAATTCCAAAGGTTTTGATCCAGTCGTTACCGGTACCCACCGGAATCACCCCGACGATAATTTCGTCCGGCAGACAGACCGTTTGTAAAAAGACTCCGTTTACCACCTCGTTGAGGGTACCGTCACCTCCGGCAACAATCAAATTTCGGAAACCTTCTGTGATGGCTTGAATGGTTAACTCAATGGCGTGTTTCGGATAATCTGAAACTGCGAGCTTGAAATCAAATCCTTTTTGATTCAGCAGGTTAACAATTATCGTTTGATCTTTCTTTCCCTGGCCTGAACCGGCATGCGGATTGAGAATGACAAACCACTTTTTTTGATCCGAATTTTCCATAGTTTAAGTGTGATAAAATCAGGCTATCAAGATAAAGAAAAAAGTATTCAGAAAAAAGGCTGTGAAAAGTGGAAAGCCCCATCCCCAACCTTTCCCCAAAATTGGGAAGGGAGTAGGCCTCAGAAGATTCAGAAAAGTATCCTTTGCTGTCACATTCATGTGACGGACATTCAATCCTTCAGGCCATCAATTATTTATCCCAGCAACAATTCTGTCAGTTCTTCAACCGAATCAACCATAAATTCCGGAATGCACGCGCTCAGGGTTTCCTGGGTTCCAAAACCGTAACTCACGGCAATGCTGGATATCTGGTTCTCTTTGGCGCCAATCATGTCGTAAGGAGTATCACCGATCATGACCACGGATTGACTTGGTATAATCTGATACCTGTTCAGTAATTTTGCTATCAGTTGCCCTTTTCCTGAATGTTCGCCATTGGATTCGGCTCCAATCAGATCCTCAACATACCGGTCGAATTCAAAATGCCGGATAATCATTTTGGCATACTTTTCCAGCTTTGAAGTCACTACAAAAATGCGCTTTCCGGAGAGCTGCAATTCTTCAAGCAATTCCATGATTCCCGGATAGGGAATATTCTCGTATAAACCCTTTTCTCCGAAATAAGTCCGGAAATGCTCCACTGCAAGATTGGTGTTTCGATCATCCAGTCCAAACAGGTTTTTAAATCCATCCTGAAGTGGCGGCCCGACGAAGCGCTCGAGGATTTCGTCGCTGTATCCGTCAATTTGCATTTGCCGGAGGGCATATCGTAATGAATTGCCGATTCCGAGGCGCGGATTGGTCAGTGTACCGTCGAGATCGAAAAGGATATGGGAGAAATTGGGCATAAATGGGTTTCAGGTTTGTAGGTAGAGACGCACGGCCGTGCGTCTCTGCGTTGAGATATTATAGACTGACATTCGGGAGACGCACAGCCGTGCGTCTCTACAAATCTATTCCTCTGGATTCAGATTGATGAAAATTCGCTTTTTGGTGCGACTTGCCATTTTGGCTTTTTCTTCAAGCAAATCGTAATCTGCCTTCCGGCTTTTTACAAATTCAGTAAAAGCTTCTTCCGATTGCCATTCGTCGATCACCAAAAAAATGCCGTCGCCTTCGCCACTTTCCAGAACGTCGGTTCCCTGATAGTTTGTCGATTTACTGAAGAATTTCACCCAA
>CAIPKZ010000293.1 GCA_903865775.1 uncultured Prolixibacteraceae bacterium
TAAAGGAGTTTTTTGTGTTTAAACTTTACAAGGAAATGACAGAAGAACAATTAATGAACAAAATGTTTAAACGGCACCGAATCAGACAACGAGACATAAACTACTCGTATTCAAAAACTTAAATGTGTTAAAGTAGAATTAACCTTTCTATTTGAAATATTGCTTGTTACTGTCCTGTTTTCAGTACAAAATGCCACAGCCCAATACACCATTCCCTCCAAAATGAATTGGTGGTATGAAGCTCGATTTGGGATGTTCGTTCATTTTGGTTCGTATTCACAGTTGGGACATAGTGAATGGGCATTTGCCAACGAAAACTGGACAAAAACCAATTACCAGACACAGGTGTCGGCTAAATTTAATCCGATTTCTTTTAATGCTGGAACTATCACGCGTTCTGCAAAAAAGGCCGGTATGAAATACTTGGTCATCACAGCCAAGCATCATGAGGGATTTTGCATGTGGGATACCAAGGTAGAGAGCTTTAAAGATGCTTCCGGAACAAAAGCTTTCGACTTGCCTGGTATTACCGCTTTTAAAACCCGGGATCTTCTAAAGGAACTGAAGGATTCGTGCGATGCCGCTGGTGTTAAGTTCTGTTTGTATTATTCTATTTTGGATTGGAGTCACTCTTCGCAGTCCAACTTTAATTTTACGTCCATGAAAAGCTTTGAAGCCAGAACTGCTTATATTACTGATATGAAGGCCCAGTTGAAAGAGCTGATCGACAAATACCATCCGGCAGTCATGTGGTTCGATGGCGATTGGACTGGGAATACCGGTTCACCGACATTGACTTCATGGTGGACTAAGGCTGATGGGATTGATTTATACAAATACCTGGTAAGTCTTGATCCAAATCTATTGGTGAACGAACGGGTTTTTAGAGGAGCCGGATTGGGCGATTGGGAATGCCCTGAGCAAAAAGTACCAGCAACTCCCGAAAGCCGTCCATGGGAAACCTGCCAAACCATGAACAATTCGTGGGGATACAACGCCGGTGATAATAGTTATAAAACTCCTGCAACCCTTATACAGCAATTGGTTCAGGTAGTATCAAGAGATGGAAACTACCTCTTGAATATTGGACCTCGGGGTGATGGGACGATCACATCTCAAACTGTAACCATTTTGAAAGCATTTGGCGACTGGATGAATAAATACAGCGAAAGTATTTATGGCACGACCAGAAGCCCTTTCTCTACAGAACCAAGCTGGGGATATTACACCAAGAAAGATGGCAAACTTTACACTCATGTCTTTTTGTGGCCGGCAACCAAGCAATTGAAAATACCTTCGCTGTCAAATACAATCAACAAAGTTTACTTATTGAATGACCCAAACACATTATTGAGCTATAAAGATAGTGTTGGATATATTCGAATTGCATTGCCGGCATACCCTATAAATTCGATTAATTCGGTTGTTGTTATTGATGTTTCAGGTGTTCCAAAAGCTTCAGCTCAATATATTAAGGCCACTGGTGTTACTGTTAACAGCGAAGGTGGAATAAAGACTATTCAATCCATTGGAGGTACTTTGAAAATGTCAGCATCAGTTTTACCAGCCAATGCCATCGATAAATCGGTAACCTGGACTATTTCAAATTCAAACCTGGCATCAGTCAGCAAGGATGGATTATTAACGGCAAAAATTAATGGCGCAGTTACAGTAACCGCTACAACCAATGATGGTTCTGACATTCAGGGAAAATTTGTGATCAACATTTCGGATAAAACTTCAGCTGGTTCTAACTTGATTAACGACGAGCAATTCAGCGTTTATCCCAATCCCGCCGTAAATGGAATCATTAATTTGAAATCAGGCGGAAAGGGAAATGTTTCTATTTACAACATGGATGGAAAGTTGGTTTATTCCGGAAAGATAATCAGGAATAATCAGGAGATTAACTTGTTGCCTGAAAATAAGGGGCTTTTCGTACTCAGATTACAAACAAGTAATGGAGAATATTTCCGGAAAGTGATGATGAAATGATCGGCTTGAAGTTTTAGATTTAATCGAATGCAAACAACATTGATCTTTGAAATGTAAAATGCATTTTAGAGTTTCTTTTAGCAGGATTGTTCACGCTGCCAGGCCAATCGGGATATAAGTTAATTGGCAAAAGCTGAAATCATTACTGCAACTAAGAAGTTGCAACGAATTGCTTGTTCCCAAAACCTCTGACAAGGAACAAAAAGGGTTGATAGAAAGTCGATAATTCTCCGGGAAACTGCTCAACTAAATTGTGCCTTCTTTCCTAAGCAAATCTGATTCGCCACACCATCAGTAGTACTAAAAAAAGAGGATGCCTTTTGAGACACCCTCTTTAATTTTATAATTAATTTA
>CAIPKZ010000294.1 GCA_903865775.1 uncultured Prolixibacteraceae bacterium
AGCAATAAATATATTTGATTTATCTACCGCATACGAATAACCTTTGGCACTTATATATACATCTAATGAATCTATATTTCGCTCTCTTTTAAATTCAGATAAGATTTGACATCTAATTATTTCTTTCATAATTTTAAAATATTAATAGAATAAAATATTTACGAATTACAGTCGCCAAAAGCATCAATACTCATTCATCAAAAGGTTATAAGGAATTTTAGCCTTTTGGTGCAGGTTACGAACCATTTGTATGTTTAATTTTCGCTCCCGGTTCATAATTTTAGAAACGATTGACTTGTCACCAATAATCCCAACCAAATCCTTTGCTTTCAGTCCTCTTTGTTCCATATAATACCGAATCACATCAACCGGATCAGCCTCGGGGAGCGGGTATTTTTCCTGTTCATATTTTTCAACCAGCAGGCTAAGCAATTCAAGTTCGTCGCCTTCCGGAGTGTTGGGTTCAGCATCCATGATTTGTTCAATTCGAGCCAAAGTATTTTCGTATTCTTCGTCAGTTTTTATTACACGTATTGTCATCTTAAATCCTCCTTTTAAATTTCATTGGCATCTATCTTGTCATATTCGGCATGAGTACCCACAAACCGAACAAATACAATCTTTGCCTGATAATTGATCTTCACCACCAAACGGTAATCGTTGCCGTGTATATTTAAAACAACGCGGTTATCATTAAGCAAACTAACATTGGGGAAGTAGCTCTTCAATTGGTTTGGATTTTCGAAGTTTTGTTTTTCCAAATCTTTCTCCAACAGATGAAGTTGCTTACCACAGTTTGGATGCCGGATTGCAAATTCCCTGAAATGCTTTGTTGATATGATCCGCATTGACAATTTCTTCTAGAAACTATGAAAACAAAAGCAAAGCTACAGAATAGTTGACAATTTGACAACTATTCTGTAGCAAAAAATCCTGACAGGTTTTGAAAACCTGTCAGGATTAACTATTTAATAAATACTTTCTGCTTATTTGTAGCTTTCAATCGGTTCACAGGTGCAAACCAGATTGCGGTCGCCAAAAGCATCGTCAACTCGTCCAACCGGTGGCCAGTATTTGTTTTCTTTTAACCATGCCAACGGGAAAACTGCAGTCTGGCGGCTGTACGAATGATTCCAGTCGTCGGCAGTTACCACATCTGAAGTGTGTGGTGCATTTTTCAGAGGGTTATCTTCCTTATCGAGTTCACCCGAAGCTACAGCCTGAATTTCGTTGAAAATGCCGGTCAGCGCTTCGATGAAACGATCCAGTTCCTGTTTCGATTCGCTTTCGGTTGGCTCAACCATCAGTGTTCCGTGAACCGGGAACGAAAGTGTAGGAGCATGGAAGCCATAATCCATCAATCGTTTGGCAATGTCACCTTCAGTGATTCCGGAAGCGGCTTTCAGGTGACGACATTCCAGAATCATTTCGTGAGCGCAACGGCCATTTTCGCCGGTATATAAAATTCCGTAGTTATCTTTTAAAGCATTGGCTATGTAGTTGGCATTCAGAATCGCAATTTCCGAAGCACGTTTCAGTCCGTCGGCACCCAGCATTTTGATGTATCCGTAAGTAATCGGCAGTACCGATGCGCTTCCCCAAGGACCAGCAGAAACGGCAGTAATTCCGACATGTCCGTTGTTCATCACCGGATGCGAAGGCAAGAACTCCACCAAATGAGCGGCAACTGCAATCGGACCAACACCCGGACCACCACCTCCGTGAGGAATGGCGAATGTTTTGTGCAAATTCAGGTGACAAACATCGGCACCAATTCGGCTTGGATTGGTCAAACCAACCTGGGCATTCATGTTGGCACCATCCATGTAAACCTGACCACCGTGCGAATGAATAATTTCGCACAATTCGGTGATCGACGATTCGTAAACTCCATGTGTGGATGGATAAGTCACCATGAAACAGGACAAAGTGTCCTTGAATTCTTCGGCTTTCTGACGCAAGACTTCCACATCAATATTACCACGTTCGTCGCAAGGTGTAACCACCACTTTCATACCGGCCATTACGGCGCTGGCAGGATTTGTTCCATGAGCCGAAGAAGGAATCAGTACTACATCGCGGAACCCTTCGCCCCGGCTAATGTGGTATTGACGGATAACCATCAATCCGGCGTATTCGCCCGCTGCTCCTGAATTGGGTTGAAGGCTGACATCGGCAAAACCGGTGATTTCGGCCAAATCGCGGCGCAGTTCTTCCATCATTTCATGGTATCCGCGTGCCTGATTTTTCGGTACAAACGGATGGATACCTCCAAATTCGATCCAGCTCATAGGCAACATTTCGGTAGCCGCATTCAGTTTCATGGTACACGATCCCAATGGAATCATGGAATGTGTGAGCGAAATATCTTTGTGTTCGAGCTTTTTGATGTAACGAACCATCTCCGTTTCCGAGCGGTATTTATTGAAAACTTCCTGCTGCATAAAACCGGAAGTCCGAAGGAATTCCGGCTGAATGGTGCAAAGAGTTGGATATTCGGTGGTCAGCGCGAACGGTTTATTGGCCGCCTTGGCAAATACTTCAACCATCCAGTTGATATCGTCGAGATTGGTGGTTTCGTCGATACTCAGTCCAACTTCCCCATTTTCGAAATAGCGGAAATTCATTTCCAGTTCGAGCGACAACCATTCAATGTCTTCGCGTTTGACGTGGCGGGGCAGTGCAAAACGAATGGTATCGAAATAACTGCTGTTGAGTTGAGTATATCCCAAAGCAGTAATTTCCTTTTCGAGCAAAGCCGCGATACCATGTATGCGGGCAGCAATCTGTGCGATACCGTCTGGTCCGTGATATACGGCATAAAATCCAGCCATGTTAGCCAAAAGTGCCTGCGAAGTACAAATGTTTGAAGTTGCTTTCTCGCGTTTGATATGCTGTTCGCGGGTTTGCAGAGCCATGCGCAAGGCGCGGTTTCCATGAGTATCTTTTGTAATACCGATGATGCGGCCCGGCAAGTTTCGTTTAAATAAATCTTTCGAAGCAAAAAAGGCAGCATGTGGTCCGCCATAACCCATCGGAACACCGAAACGTTGCGCACTACCGAAAACAATGTCAGCACCCCACTCTCCCGGAGGAGTCAGGATCGACAAACTCAACAAATCGGCAGCAACCGAAACAAAAATTTCTTTTTCCTGCGCCGCTTTGACCAACGTCGAATAATCTACAATTTGTCCGTCGGAATTCGGGTATTGAACGATGACTCCAAAGGTATTTTCATCCAATATGAAGTTTTCCCACTTGGCAATTTTCAGTTCGATACCCAGCGGATTGGCCCGTGTAACAAGCACATCAAGTGTTTGCGGCCAGATTTTTTCATCCACCCAAACCACATTGGCGCCAGACTTTGCTTTGGCACGCGAACGGGAATTCATCATCATGACCATGGCTTCGGCAGCGGCAGTGGCTTCATCGAGCAAACCTGCATTAGCCAGTTCCATTCCGGTCAACTCACAAACCATCGTCTGATAATTGAGCAATGCTTCCAGACGTCCCTGCGAAATTTCAGCCTGATAAGGTGTATAACTGGTGTACCAAACCGGGTTTTCCAGCACATTCCGGAGAATAACCGCCGGGGTAATGGTGTCGTAATAACCCATTCCGATATAGGTGTTGAACACTTTATTCTTGGCTGCCAGCGCCAGAATTTTCCTGAAATACTGACGTTCGGTCAATCCATCTTCCAGATTCAGTGGTTGTTTCAGCCTGATGTTTTCAGGAACAGTCTGATTCATTAATTCATCCAGTGTTGAAACTCCAAGGATGTTAAGCATTTCCTGAATTTCGTGATCGCGTGGCCCAATGTGGCGCATTACAAATTTATCGCTTGCCATATTTTTTAAGAATTTAGAGCCTCCCCCAACCCCCTCCAAAAGAGGGGACTTAAGAATCGGTATTTGTATATTATATTTAAATTTTTGAGTGTGTAAGTTTAGAAAGAATAAAAATAACTGAAAATGATTTTTGTTGTTTATTCTTCGCCCCCTAATCCCCCAAACGGGGGACTTTGGCGCATTACAAGTTTTCGTTCTGATTCTCTTTAAATCGAAATCCTTCAGAATCTTCAAGGGCCAAACTCCCTTCTCCTTTGGAGAAGGGCTGGGGATGAGGCCCTTTCTACGTCAAAAAAGGATTATTCTTCTTTTCAAATCCGATCGCAGTTTCCGGTCCATGACCGCAATAAACAATCGTTTCTTCAGGTAATGTCAGCAATTTTAATTTAATATTCCCGACCAGCCTTTCATAGCTTCCTCCCGGAAGGTCAGTACGGCCAATACTTCCGTAGAAAAGCACATCGCCTGCAATCAGAATTTTTTGTTCAGGATTATAAAAAACCACGCCGCCGGGCGAATGACCCGGTGATTCAATCACCCGAAAATATGAATTCCCAAAAGTTAGTTGATCACCTTCCTTGAAAAAGGCATCCGGAGCATCGATTGCCTCTACCGGTATGCCAAACAAGTCTCCATGCGAGGCTGCATCTTCAACGAGTGACGCTTCATCCGGATGAATTTCAAACTGAAGTTTGTATTTAATACGACAGTGGGTAATTCCCATGATGTGATCGAAATGGCAATGGGTATTGATCAGACGAACTGGTATTAACTGTTTTTCAGTAATAAAACGGTCGAGTTCCTGACGCTCGTTTTCGAAATAGCAGCCAGCATCAATGATGACACATTCGCCTGTTTCGTCATATGCAATAAAGGTGTTTTCCTGAACCGGATTGAAAGTGAATTTTTTAATTGAAATCATGTTTTAATTGACTATTAGACTATTTACAATTTACGATTAGAGTGCTGTAAAGAGTAGTGAAATGGTAAATAGTAAATGAATAAATGGTAAATGAATAAATGGTAAATCATTTATCAAGACCTTTTAACATCGGAACAAACACAAATGTTCCGTGGCCTTCTTTGTAATATTCGCTTTCGCTGGTTTTTACCAAAACGTACATGGTTTGCTTTTCGCGCGGTCCCATCGGCACTACCATCCGGCCTCCAACTTTCAGCTGTGAAAGCAAATCTTCAGGAATAACGGGAGCTCCGGCTGTAATAATGATTTTATCGAAAGGACCATAAGTTGGCAATCCTTTGTAACCATCGCCATAGAAGAATTTAGGATTATAGCCAATCTGTGGAAGAATTAATTGTGCCTTCAGATACAATTCACGCTGCCGTTCGATGGTATAAACAGTTGCTCCCATTTCGAGCAAAACGGCGGCCTGATAACCTGAACCGGTTCCGATTTCAAGAATTTTTTCGAACCGCTCAACTTGTAAAAGCTGAGTTTGAATGGCTACTGTAAAGGGTTGACTTATGGTTTGCCCAGCGCCGATTGGAAACGCCTGGTCTTTGTAAGCGAAATCAAGGAAACTGCTGTCCATAAATAAATGGCGCGGCACTTTTCCAATAGCTGCCAATACTTTATCGTCTTTAATGCCTTTGATACGAATACCTTCCACCAATCTTTTCCTTAAACCCTGATGTCGTAATGTATCCAGAAACTCCATAGAAAAACCTTTTTTCAAATATAGCCAAAGATAGGCCGAAAACGATATCTACCAACAAACAATATTAACAATTGAAGTTGAAAAGTATTTTGGATGGTAACAGGACCACTTTTAATTTATACCTATTTTGCAAGTATGTTAAAACTCGGAATTTTCGGCGATCATTCTACTCTTCCTGAACCTCTGGAAAGATTGAAAACAATTGCTGAAACTGAGGTTGCAGGCATTTATCTTTCCGGAAATGCAAATCCTCCGAATGGCTTTGTTTCGTTTTCAAGCCCCATCGATCTGATGGAAATTTCGGATGCCATTCTGATTCTGAGTGAGAAAAGTATCAGTAACGAACTGATCAAACTCATTCTTCGAAAGAGCAAACATATGTTCCTGAAATCTATTCCGAATCTGACTGTTCGGGAAATTAAGGAGCTTATTGATTTAGGCAAAGAGGCCGGAATTGTAACCTGCATCTACAATCCGTTCAATTATCTGCCTTTTCTTGATCCTTTCATAAATAATTACGAAAAACCGCTCCTGATTAATCTGCGAACCTGTTTTGAGGGAAATTTATTAAAACCTTCACATGAAATGTTGTTATTGGTAACTGCATTAAACCAGTTGGTTCAAAGCAATTTCAAAAAACTGGATGTCATTGGTGTTAAGGATTCAGGAAAACAACTGACAGTAAACCTGCGTATTGAATACGATAATGGAAGCATTGTCAATCTCACCATTTCAGAAGAAAAATTACCCGGGAATTGCGAAATATTCAGTTCAAAAGGCACTTCCCGATTTGAATTTCAAACACCACTCTACATTTCCTATCCTCAATTAAACCAGGAATATAGGGCTATTGGCAATTTTGTACAACTTATCCGGAATCAGGATAACCGATCTGACTCTTTCGACAACTTCCTGAATGGCGTTCAGATCGTGCATGAAATCCGAAAAAATCTTCGTTACAACGAAATAGATTTTTAAGCTAAAAAATCTATTTTTGCCGCAATATTTTTCGGATTGATCCGTTCAATGATTACCTATTGTGATCCGAACCAAACTTATTTCATGCATAAAAATCTACAAGTAGCCAGATACGTGGCATTCGATCTGTTTGCAGCCCTTGTCAGCTGGACCTTATTCTATATTTATCGCAAGATATATATTGAACCGGCAAAATTTGGCTATGAAATTCCGGTCGAATTTGACCGAAATTTCTACATGGCTTTGCTTTTTATCCCTGCCTTCTGGATTACAATTTATTTTATTACCGGGCAGTACACCAATATTTACCGCAAGTCGAGATTGCTCGAGCTCGGCAAAACACTGATGACTTCAATCGGTGGGGTAACCGTTCTCTTTTTCCTCTTTCTGCTTAACGACTGGATTCCGGATTACCGCAAATACTACAATCTGTATATTACACTGTTCTCACTTCATTTCGGATTTACCTATTTATTCAGGCTAATACTGACAACCCGCACCATTCACCGGATTCATCATCGAATTATCGGGTTTAATACGATAATCATTGGAGCCAACGAAAAAGCAGTTCGGCTGGTTGAAGACATGATGGCACAAACAAGACCTGCTGGCAATAAGATTATTGGATTTTTAACGGTTGATAAGCGCGACAGATATCCTCTTGAAAAATTTGCCCCTAATCTGGGCAGCTACAAGAACCTGCAAAAAGTGGTCAACGAACATCAGGTCGAGGAAATAATCATTGCCATCGAATCCTCGGAGCACAATCTTCTCAGTGAAATTCTTACGTTGCTCGAAAACCGCACACACACGGTTTGGGGAATTCCCGATTTATTCGATCTGCTGACCAATCATGCAAAGACTAATGCAATTTTCAGCAGTCCGTTGATTAAAATATCGAATGGATTGATGCCTGTATGGCAATATAACATTAAACGTCTGCTTGATGTCACTCTTTCCATTCTGGCTTTGACGATTCTTGCCCCGGTTTTTATTGGTCTTGCTATTGGAATTAAAATGAGTTCGAAAGGCCCTGTCTTTTATAATCAGGAACGAGTCGGGAAATTTGGGAAGCCATTTACCATTTACAAATTACGGACGATGGTAAATCATGCTGAAATAAATGGACCACTCCTTTCAAGTTCGAACGACAACCGGATTACGGGCATTGGGCAGTTCATGCGAAGAACTCATCTGGACGAGATTCCACAATTCATTAATGTGCTTTTAGGCGAAATGTCGCTGGTTGGCCCACGCCCTGAGCGCAAATTTTATATCGACAAAATCGGCCAGAAAGCTCCTTATGTCACTCATCTTCAAAAAGTAAGACCTGGAATTACCTCCTGGGGCCAGGTAAAATATGGCTATGCTTCAAATGTTGATGAGATGGTGGAAAGACTTCAATATGACATGGTTTACCTGAAGAACATTTCGCTTTATGTTGACTTCAAAATCCTGATTTACACCATCATGGAATGTGTGAAAGGAAAAGGGAAGTAAGAAACAGGAAAAAGTCAACAGACATTAGTAAAAAAGAAAAGGGGAAATTACCATTTCCCTTATTTCAAAAATAGAGAAGTTGAAAGAGGAATAAAAAATGAGTAGAAAACAGTCTTTCTTGAACCATGTTTTCTGTTTCCTTTGGTTCTTTTCCTGATGACTTTTTCCTCTTTCCCTGGGTTCAGATAAACCCCAGATCAATATACTCCACGATTTGTTCAATCAGGCGATCCTCCCCCAAAGGATCATATTGAGTCTTTAAATTATTTCCGAAAATCCGGGCAACACCTTGCCAGAATGTTGCTGAAAATCCACCTTTTAATTCATGGATAATGTCATATGAAACCGTATTGGTTTCACGGTCAATTAACTTGATTAATACCCGGCCATCATTGATTGACATCTTTTTAAATGAAGACTCATATTTTTTCATTAATTCATCCTCTGCTTTGCGTACATATGCACGGCGGTCTTTCCCTTTCGCGTCGGGCGAAACTTCCAATTCGTACTTTTTCAACAAAACAGCAGCTTCCCTGGCATAGGGCAAAACCTTTTTTACCCTCATTACCAATCGCCAGTATTGTTGTTCATCAAACCTGTTTTTGAATTTCTTTTCAGGAAAAACATTAATTCCAGGCAAATTAAAAAGGGGCAATGTGTCGCCATCAACTACGACAATCGAATCGAAATGAGACAAAAATGGCTTTGGAGGCTGAGCTTGAGCCACATATAAAAACCATATAAGAATCAATGTAACAGACAGTCTCATCATTTGAAATTCTTCGGTAAAGATACGGATATATGTTATTAAACTGAAACGATAAGAAGGAGTTTACTGTTTCCTGAAGTTCAATGTTTGTATCTTTGAACGATAAATAAAGATTTATGCTGAAAGATCAAAAAATACAAATTGACGTTTGTTCTGAATTTGGTAAACTGGAGGGTGTCATCATCCATACACCTGGTCAGGAAGTTGAAGAAATGACTCCGGAAAATGCGGAACGCGCACTTTACAGCGACATACTGAATTTATCGGTGGCTGCTGAGGAGTATTCAACGTTTAAGAATGTGTTGAATAAGGTTACGCAAACCTTCGAAGTCAAGGATCTCCTTTCCGATATTCTGAAAATCAAGGAGGTAAAAATAGCTTTACTCAAAGAAATCTGTACCAATGAAGGCGCATTGGATATTCTTGGAATATTGATGGAACAGGATGCTCCGGAACTTGCACGCCAACTCATTCAGGGCGTTTACCTTGAACGGAATAACCTGACCCGCTACCTGAGCCAGGAACGGTTCAGCCTTCGTCCGCTGCATAATTTTCTATTTACCCGCGATGCTTCCATGTCATTTGGAAATGAAGTGCTGATTGGCAAAATGGCAAGCAAAGTACGCGATCGCGAAGCTGTGATTATGAACGCCATTTTCACCAATCACCCATTGATCGGAACAAGCACAATTAATCCCAATACTCCTGAAAACATTGCAAATTTTTCCGGAATTTCGATTGAAGGCGGTGACTTTCAGGTCGGACGTGAAGATGTTCTGGTAATTGGTACCGGAATTCGCACAAGCACTCAGGGAATCGATTTCATTCTCGAGAATATCAAATCAAAAAAAGGTGGTTTGCATCATATTCTTATTCAGGAATTACCTGATACTCCGGAATCATTCATCCATCTGGACATGGTTTTTACCTTTCTTGATGCAGATTCATGCATGGTCTACCAACCTTTGATCATGGGAACCAACCGATTTCACACCATTCATATTCAGGTTGAAAATGGGAAGGTGATTAACATTCAGGAACAGAAAAATCTACCAAAAGCACTAAAAAAACTGGGTATCGACATGAAGCCGATTCAGTGCGGTGGTGGAATTGACAACTGGACTCAGGAACGGGAGCAATGGCACAGTGGCGCCAACTTTCTTGCTTTTGCCCCCGGAAAAGTAATCGGTTACGAACGAAATGTACACACGATTGATGAACTCAACCGCAATGGATTCCAGATTATTCCAGCAAAAGATTTACTCAGCGGACTTTGCGAAATCCCTGATGGTAAATGCGTGATAACAGTTCCGGGATCGGAACTGGCCCGTGGTGGCGGAGGTGCCCGATGCATGTCGATGCCAATTCGCAGAATGAAAGTCTGATTATATACGATTTCACCATAGATGCCATAAAATCTGCCATAAAGCAAAAAAAGAACCCTTGAATAACAAGGGTTCTGCAATGGGTTGAGGTTCCTGGCGGATTCGAACCGCCGTATACGGTTTTGCAGACCGCCGCCTAACCACTCGGCTAAGGAACCAATAATGTCTAATTTCCCGCGTTTTGGGTTGGCAAAGATAACAAAATAATTTTCCATCCTGCAAGCAGGAATAAGTCTTCCTGAAAAAATCTATGAGTAAATACAGTTAAAGCAATTGCAATCTGCTGATTTTCTAAATGGAACATTTATAAACACAAATTTTCCGGAACAGAAATGAAGGTTAGTTGTTAAAGAGTTCAAAAACTTTATAAAATGAGCACATTGACAAATTTGAAATGGCGTTATGCCACCAAAAGAATGAGCGGACAAAAGGTTCCGGCAGAAAAACTTGAGAATATACTGGACGTTATTCAACTGGCTCCAACTTCACTTGGCATGCAGCCATTTACC
>CAIPKZ010000295.1 GCA_903865775.1 uncultured Prolixibacteraceae bacterium
ACCAGCATCCAACATGGCCTGCAATGGTATAACTCCAATCAGTTCCGATCCGGTGACCCGAATTCCACGGGCACGGGCACGTTCAACCACTTCATCAAATGCCTGATGCATCGAGGTTACCGAAATATCAGTCAGGTTCATTGAAATCTGAGCAATTCCATATTCCTGAATAAACCAACCGATAGCACGTACTTTTTTGAGTGTTCCGGGAATGCGCATTGGTTCACCGTTTGCATCGTTTACAATCTTACCAGACACCGGATCGCCTTCGCGAACTACCCGACCAGCCTCACGAACATCGAAAGCAATGGAATTTGCCCGGCGCACCGAAGTTGTATTCAGGTTGACGTTGTAAGCAATCAGGAAATTACGGGCACCAACAGCTGTTGCGCCCGATCGTTCGTTCAGCACATCCGGCCCGAAATCAGGTTTCCATTCCGGTTTCTGAAGTTTTTCCTTCAACCCTTCGTATTCTCCTGCGCGACAAGTTGCCAGACTCCGACGTTCTTCATTGATAGCTGCAAATTCGTAACAATACACCGAAATTCCCAACTCCTCACCTATTCGTTTGGCAAGCTTCCTAGAATAAACCACCGTTTCTTCCATCGTAATGTTAGCAATTGGAACCAGCGGACAAACATCGGTTGCTCCAAAACGTGGATGCTCTCCTTTGTGTTTGCTCATGTCAATCAGTTGAGCCGCCATTTTTGCGCCCTGAAATGCAGCTTCAATCACCTGTTCCGGTTCACCTACAAAAGTGACAACGGTGCGATTGGTATCTTTTCCCGGATCAACATTCAGTAATTTGATTCCATCAACACATTGAATGGCATCGGTAATCTGCTTAATTATTTTTTCATCTCTCCCTTCCGAAAAATTCGGAACACATTCGATCAGTTGTTTCATATACAGCCCCCTAAATCCCCCGTGGGCGGACTTTTTAAATTCACAATAATATGACACTTATATTTCAATCAATATTTTTTCTTTTAGTTTCTCTTCCCCTCCTTGAAGTGGTTGGATTGGGCATTTTTTAAGCCCTCCCCTTGGGGGAGGGTTTGGGTGGGGCTTCCTTTTCTCATTGTATTTCGCCATTTAAAATTACGGTTTCAATCAGGTTGGATCCGAATGAATACGGAATGACGGCATACGACGAAATTTCTTTGGTTATAAACAGGTTGGCGACTTTTCCTTTGGCAATGCTGCCGTAGTTTTCGCTGATACCCATGGCATACGCTGAATTGATGGTGGTGGCATGAATCGTTTCTTCCGGTGTCATTCCATATTTCAGGCAAGCCAAAGATTGAATAAAATTCATATTTCCGGAAGGTGAGGAGCCCGGATTATAATCCGAAGCCAAAGCTACCGGCAAACCTGCATCGATCATTTTGCGAACGGGAGCAAGTTTTAGATTCAGGAAAAAAGCGGCTCCCGGCAAAACGGTAGGCATGGTTTCGCTTCCCAGCAGATCCGAAATATCTTTATCATCCAGGTATTCCAAATGGTCGGCCGAAAGTGCATTGAATTTTACTGCAACCTGAACACCACCCGAATTAGCGAGTTCGTTCGCATGAACTTTCCCCTGCATACCATTTTTAATTCCGGCCATCAGGATTTGTTCGGCTTCTTCCATGGTAAAAAACCCGCGATCGCAAAATACGTCCACATAATCGGCCAAATCCTCGGCAGCAATCATTGGAAGCATTTCGTTGATCAGCAAATTCATGTAATCTTTCCGTTTTTTGCGGTATTCGAGAGGAAAAGCATGAGCCAGAAAAGTTGATTTGATCATCAGTGGTGAATGCTGTTTCATCCGGTGAATCACGCGTAGCATTTTCATTTCTGATTGGGTAGTCAGGCCATATCCGCTTTTAATTTCAACTGCCCCGGTTCCAGTCAGACCTATCTCTTCAATCCGAACCATCGCATGATCAAATAATTCGTCTTCATACATTTCTGCTAAAAGCTGGGCTGAATTCAGGATTCCTCCACCATTGACCGCTATTTCTTCATAGGTCCGGCCTTTGATCCGATCGACAAATTCATTTTCGCGGGTAGCAGCAAAAACCAAATGCGTGTGCGAATCGCAATAGCTTGGGAAAACCATCTTTCCGGAACAATCGATTTCCATGACCTGGTCATCGGCTTCAAATTCAGACTCAAAAAGCTTATGCATCGGGCCAAAATCCTTAATCAGCTCATCCTGAACGATCAGAAAAGCATTCTTAACAGTTTGAACCTCTGACATCGACTTCCCGGCCACCCAAAGTCTGCTCTTGGGATCAACCTGAACAAGTTCCTTAATATTCTGGAGTATCAGTCTCATATATCTGTTTTTAAGCTGCGAGATTTTCGGTCACAATTTAAAGAAAGTCAATGCTGGTTTTTCATGCAATTCATCATGAATCGAATTGATTTTATTCTAATTGCAAAAATATTTCAAAACTAAGGTACTATGAACAAATGAGTTTTACACCATGATTTGCTGGTTAATTCACTTTATTCTTTGTTTCTGAGCGACAGCAATTCAATTCATACTTACAACAAAAAAAACTCTCAATATTTTAGTAATGAGAGTTTTTCAGTTTATATATTCCTTGTTTTAATCACTTCCTTAAAAATCGATCTCGCTGTTAAAAAGACGCGTCACAATCTATTCTGTTTTCATTGCTTTAGATCTTCAAAACAGATTATTCAACTTTCACAAAAACCGGTATGATTCGCACATTCATGTTCACATCAACCACCGTGAGAACGATTTTGTGATAGGACTGCGTGATTTTCATGGTTGAACCGTCACTGAAGTAATAGTTTTCGAGCCATGGTATAATTACGGCATTGTCGGGGACAACGACCTGAGCAGTAAAGGTGTAACTTTTCGGTTTTAACGGGATGTCGCCTTCAGGATTGGTGAAATTTATATACTTGGAAAACAGCCAGTTGGAATAGCTAATCTCAGCAGTCTTTAAAGCTACATTATCGCTGATAACCACACTGATGTTGAGCGTTGATCCTTTGGTTGCCGTTACCGTTGGCAGAGTGATTTTTTCAAGATTTGTTTGCGGTACAAGGCCCCACAAAAGCAATGAGGATTTATTATCGTCAATCACTTTGGTCTGTCCGTTTGCTGTAAGCGTGAGCGTTTTGCAATCAGGAACCTGATGATCGAGTCCATTGCTGGTATCCTCAGATGATTCGCATGAAGCCAATCCAAGCGCAAAGACGACAATGGCAATATTGATGATGTGTTTCATTTTCTTATGTATTTCTCGGTGAATCAATGCTTAATTTTATCTTATTCCCAACCCGGATTCTGAACAATTGTTTTTCCTGCATTTTGGTATTTCAGGATTTCCCTGCGGGGAATAGGATACCAATACATTTTTGGATCGAAAATGCGTGAATCGGCTTCAAAGACAGTGTAAGTGTAGCTTCCTGCATTATCTTTCGTGATGCGCATTCCTTTAACCGGTTGGTTTAATACGGTCTCCGCATCTTTCCAGCGGCGCAAATCCCAGAAGCGATGTTCCTCGAATGCCAGTTCCAACCTGCGTTCTTGTTTAATGTACTTGCGCATTTCTGCCTGATCTTTCAACAATGTTTTATCGGCAGTATCAAATGTCCTCAAATTTGCCCGGTTTCTTAATAAGTCGAGCGCATTGGTAATTGCTGTAAAGTTAGCTGCATTGTCAGATTCGTTAAGCGCTTCGGCATAATTCAAAATAATTTCGGCATAACGCATATAAACCCAGGCACGCAGACTGGTATTCCCTTTGGCTAAATCGAGTGACTGGTCAATGAATTTGCTCATATAATAGCCACTTTTTGTTGCTGTGGGCGAGGAGAAAAGGCCATCTTTCCCGCCGACAAAAGTAGCGACTATGGTATCCTTGAGCCGGCTTTCGTTGATAAACGCCGAGTATTTTAGCCGGTCTTCTCTTTTCTTTGGATTTGTCAAACTATAAGGATCTGCCGGATTATAATCCACCAAACGATTTTTATAGGTCTTTGCAGTCATCCCAAAAGCCTGAACCAAATCCTCACTTGGATTCATTAATCCCGCACCTTGATAACTAACAGGATAATTATAGGATTCTATATCATTCCGGTTAAAAGCTCTGGCAGCAAATATAATTTCATTGTTATACAAGGACGTAAAAATTGTACTCAGGGTACCCAAAGTGTATTTCTTCGAATCGACAATAACTTTGGCTGCATTGGCTGCCCGCTGCCATTTGGTTTTGTCGTTTTCCGGATTATTTAAAGGGCTTGCAGCATATAGCAAAACGCGGGATTTTAGGGCTAATGGAGTCCAGCTGATCGGACGACCTTTATAGCTATCATCAGGATAAGCAGCCGGCATCAAAACTGCTGAAGCATCACAATCGCTGACTATAGAATCAACGGCCTGATTGTATGTGATTTGAACACTTGAAAACAATTCATTTTCATTAAACGGGTCGAGAACTTTACTGACATAGAATATGTTGCCGTATCGTTTCAGTAATTCGAAATGATAGAATGCTCTCAAAAACAATGCTTGTCCTTTATAATAATTGCGCACGGCAACGCCTTCCTTGCTTTCAGGAATACTGTTTGTTTTTGTAATTATTCCATCTGGTCCCAATTCTTTCAGGAAGATGTTGCATTTGCGAATTCCGCGATACATGGTATCCCAAACATCATCAGGATTAGTTGTTGCATTGATCGCATTTTTATTGAACAAACTGATGGGCGAACCAGCGTATGAACAAACTCCTTCGTCGCAAGCCGCTGCCAGCATGGCTCCACCAAAACGTGTGTAACCGTCGGGTAATTCGTTGTAAGCATTGTTCAGAAATCCGGGTGCATAATGTACATCCGCGAAGAGTTGTTCGTAGGTTAATTTGGTATCTACGGTAGGGTCTTTGTCAAGATAATCAGTACAAGACTGCATAAAAAACAAAGAGAGGATTACCAACGATATAATAATTAGTTTTTTCATATTCATCCTGATTAAAATTTGAGGTTTGCACCGATGTTTATTACCCGAATCTCCGGGTACAAGCTTACCCCTGCATTGGGGATTTCAGCACTCAGGTGGTATTTGCTCATATTATCGAACGAGAACAAGTTATAGCCGTTTACAAAAAACCGCACATCACTGATATTTGCCTTGTTCAACAATTTTTTGGGTAAACTATAGCCAACTTCCATTGTTTGAACTCGCAGAAAATCAACATTTTTAAACCAAAGTGAAGAAGCCTGGAGGTTATTAAGATTTATTTGATTTGTCAGGCGAGGATATTTGGGGGTTGAGCTAAGGCCCCAGGAATTTTCGGCAACTTCTGTCGTGATATTATTATTATCGAGCAACCCAAGGAAAACATTGTTTCCAATAAACATGCTTCGGTTAGCAATTCCGGTAAATAATACATTTAAATCGAACCCTTTGTATTCGCAGCCCAGGGTGAGCCCAAAATTCCATTCCGGAACAGAAGGATTCCCGAGTGGTACGTAGTCCTGGCTGTCTATTACTTTGTCGCCATTTTGATCGATGTATTTTATATCTCCGGGTTGAACAGCGCTAAAGGAAGATTTTGCCCAACTATCTATATCGGCCTGATCTTTGAAAAAATTGTCAGGACTAACCTGCAAACCCCATTGTTGCATAACCGGTTGACCTGTTCTGTATTCCCACGAATTCATACCTGCCACTTCTTCCAGTGCTGTGATTTTGTTCCTGGCATACGAAGCATTTCCTTGAATGGTGTAGGAAAAGTCACCGATTTTCTGATTGTGCTTCAGGGTTAATTCTAAACCCGTGCTTTTTACAGAACCACTGTTTTCATAAGGTAAATCTTGTCCGATGAAACCTGGAAGTGTATTCCAGCGTCCGGTAATAATTTGAGTGCGATCATTTCTGAAAACATCCAGACCGAGGTCAAGTGTTTTTAGTAAACCAATCTCCAGACCAATATTGCTGTTTAGCGATTCTTCCCATGTAAGGTTAGGATTTGCAATCCGCCCTTCGTAGGAACCGTCTGTTCCAGCCGTGCCAAAATAATAACCTCCACCCGAGTAGTACTTTTCCTCGAATGGGTAACGGTATCCAATGCCAATATTAGAATTGCCAACTTTGCCATATGAACCTCGCAGCTTCAGAAAACTAACCACCGAATTATCTTTCAGAAATCCTTCGTTGGAAATCACCCAGCCTGCTGAAATCGTGGGAAAGAATCCAAAGCGGCTTTTGCTTACGAAATTTTCTGACCCATTGTTCGCGAAACCAAATTCAGCCGTGTACCGTTTGTCAAATGTGTAAGTTACACGTCCAAATATGCCCTGATTGCGGTAATCGGGATTGTCACCATCGGTCGACATGCTCGATTGCATATATTTTAAATCGGCAGCAAGGTGGCTTTTGCCTATGGTGTTGTCGTAAGCGAACCCGAACATATAATTAAGCATCAAACCAAAACTGCTGTCCCAGCCCGAATAATTCAGATCGATACTTGTGCTTTCTCCGAATTGAGTGTAGGTATTATCCACATTTTGCTGATAAACAGCATAACGCTGATTTTTTGAACGTCCATAAAATTTGGAAGCATCGAACCCAAATAATGCATTGGCCGAAAGTCCTTTCAAGATCATATCCAACTTTAAATCAGCTGTAGTAGTACCCTGAATATAACGGGCAAACCGATCCGCAAATCCCGTTTGGGCAATCAGTCCGTATGGATTGTATCTATAAATAGCTGAACCTGCAATTGAATTGTCTTCGTTTAAAACTGGCATGGTGGGTGGTAATTTCGACAATGCTGAAATGATAGTACCCGCACCTGTATTTGGTGTGTGGCGGTTTTCAACGCGGCCTCCCAAATTAACGCCCACTTTCAGTATTTTACTCAGGTTTACATCTACCGCGGTTCTGAAATTATATCGGGCAAAGCTGTTTTGAGTAGAAAAGCCTGGATTTTCTTCAGTAAAATTGTAGAGACCTTGCTGATTGACAACACCCGCCATCACATAATACTGCGCAATTTCGGTACCTCCCCGAAATGATAATTTGTACGATTGCTGAGGCGCACTGCTTTTCAACGATGATTTGTACCAGTCGGTATTGGGATACAAATAAGGATTGCTTCCATCGTAATTTGCAGGATTGTTTTTTGGATCGCTCAGGAAAAGTGAATTGAACTCACTATCAGTTAGCTTGTTGTAATCATTCCGTAAAGCTAAATTGCGATAGCCAATGTATTCTTTTGAACCGGCATATTTAGGTAAACGGGTTGGCGATTGCATGCCATATTGCGCTGTGAGAGAAATGACAGGTTTGCCAACGAATCCTTTTTTTGTAGTAACCAGAATTACGCCATTGGCACCACGCATACCATACATTGCAGTAGCTGCAGCGTCTTTCAGTACAGTAAATGATTCAATTTCTTCGGGATCCAATTGCGAAAAATCGCGTTCCACATTGTCAACCATGACCAGCGGAGAAGTTCCACCGCCAAAAGTCTGGACGCCGCGAATGTAGATATTTGGTTGATCCCAACCCGGTTCGGCGCCAACAGTGCGCAAAACGGTAATTCCGGAGCCAAGACCCTGAATGGCATTTCCCAAAGTTGAAACGGGTGCTTTGGATAAATCGTCCGCCGAAATTGTTGAAATTGAAGAAGTGAGTTCTGATTTACTGCGCACACCATAAGCTACCTGATAAATTGGCTCGGTGTTCTCTTTTTCCAGTTGCATAACTATTGCGTCGCGGTTAATCAGCACATAATTTTTTTGGGTAAATCCCATCTTGCTGAACTGTAGAACTTTGCCCGGAGCAGACGATATGCTGAACTTCCCATCATTATCCGAAGTAACCTGTGAAAATTCATCCAATACCGAAACAATCACATGATCAATCGGTTTTCCTGAACCATCTTTTATACTTCCGTTAATGATTGAATTATCTTGTGCAGAGGTATATATAGAGAACAGGGAAAAAATCATCAGGAGCAATATTGCCGGTTTTTTCTTTAATGTCATCATAATTTATAATTTTCGAATGTGACTGAATAGGTTTAGTAACCGGGGTTTTGAACAAATAATGGATTTTTGTACATCTCACCCAATGGTATTTGATACAAATTATTGTTTGGCTGATAGATACGCGTAAAATATGCTTCTTCCTTGAACGTCAAAGCATTTCCTGATTTGGTAATTACCATGCGATTGAAAGGTCCTCCAAACATTTTTGTAGCCAATTCACCTTCCTCACCGGTACTCCAGCGGCGCACATCCCACCAACGCTGTTCTTCAAAAGACAATTCCATAGCCCTTTCGCGCTGGATGCGTATCCGCATCGATTTCTTGTCACCGGTTAAGGCAACAGGTAAATCAATAACTCCTGAACGGGCCCGAACGATATTGACTGCATCGCGAACCTCCTGGCTTGGCCCCTCGGCTTCGTTCATTGCTTCGGCATAATTCAGATACATTTCGGCTAAGCGAAAAAATATCCAGTTGTGATATGCAGTTGTGGAAGAAGCTTTTTTAATTTCTTCAGGAATATACTTTCGGACAAAATACCCGGTAAGAAAAGTACCCGCAGGAAATTGAGCGGTAGTGGTTGAAAGGTCCATTGTTGCACCTTGCCATGTACTACCGTGATAGATAATGGTTTTGTAAAAACGGGGATCCCGGTTTAAATATGGTTTTG
>CAIPKZ010000296.1 GCA_903865775.1 uncultured Prolixibacteraceae bacterium
ATGAAAATTGCCATGGTGAACGGAAAAGAAAAGATGCTTGGACATCCTCAGTTTACAATTGAAAAAAGCAGTACCGGAGAATATTTGCTCCTGGTGAAGAAACGTGCACGTGGAAGCAGTACCGAAGATGCACAAAAAAATGTGGAACAAATTGAGTACAATTTTTCCCAGAAAGATTCAACGCTTCGGTTCGATCCGTATTATTTTCTGAAAGATGATGCCAAATGGCGCGAACAGGAAGTTACAATGATACTGAAAGTCCCGGAAGGTAAATCAGTTTATCTGAACAAGAATCTGGCCGACATCATTTTCGATATTGAAAACACCGAAAACATGTGGGATGGTGATATGATTGGAAAAACATGGATCATGACTCCCAACGGACTGGCTCTAAAACAAGCTTCTCCCGAGGAAAAGAAGTAAATCCAACTGAAAATTTGAAACGAAAGGCTGTCTCCAAAAAGGCGGCCTTTCGTTTTTCAGTTCCTGATGTATTAGAAATTAAAATTATCCGGATCGGCTCCTATTCTGGCATGCCTATCGAGGCCGTCAATTCTGGCCATGTCTTCCTTCGTCAGTTCAAAATCGAAAATATCAGCATTATGCCGGATTCGTTCCGGATGAACTGATTTGGGAATAGTTACCACTCCTTTTTGAATGTCCCACCTCAACACAATCTGAACCGGTGATTTCTGATATTTCACAGACAATTCCTGAATAACCGGAATATCGTTTACTTTTCCTTCCATGATTGGCCGCCAGGCCTCCACCTGAATCTGATTGTCCTTACAAAACTTCAGTAAGTCAGGCTGAATCAACCTCGGGTGAAATTCAAACTGGTTCACCATCGGTTTAATCTGTGAATTTGCTATCAAGTGTTTCAGTTGATGCACCAAGAAATTACTTACCCCAATGGCACGAATCCGTCCCTGTTCATATAGTTCTTCCATGGCCTTCCAGGTTTCGACCGACAATTCTCCTTTTGGCCAGTGAATCAGGTATAGGTCAATGTAATCGGTCTGCAATCTTTCCAGACTTTTTTCGAATGCGCGGAAAGTGGATAGGTAACCCTGATCGCTGTTCCAGATTTTGGTGGTCAGGAAAATTTCATGACGAGGAATACCCCTTTCAAGAATGACCTTCCCTACTCCATGTTCGTTATGGTACATTGCAGCGGTATCAACGCTTCGGTAGCCGGTTTCAAGAGCACATTTTACAGCAGTTTCAACCTCCGGCCCTTCCTTCGACTGAAAAACACCAAGACCCAACCATGGCATTTCAACACCATTGTTTAGTTTGACTTTCGATGTTTGAATAGAATTCATAAATTTTTTGTTTTCGATAATGCAATAAAAACAACCAAAATCAACCGGTAAATTTGTTCTTTCAATGATAGTGAAACCGCTGATTCAGAGTCCTCCAAAGATACTTTTGATCGACCGGTGAAATTTATGAACCGAATGAACCGGATGAGCGTACATCAGTATGCACTTTTTGGAAATAACCGGAAGCCCAAGCTGGTCAATACTTTGCTGCACCTCATTCGACCAGGCACCCTGTTGAAGCCAGATATTTTTCAGTCCAATTTCGGCAGCTTCTTCCAGAATTGCCGGCACTTTTTTGGATGGAATTGAAATCCAAACTCCATCTACTTTCCCGTTTAAGCTCTTCAAATCAGGATAACAGGCTAAACCATCAATCTCTTTTGCTTCCGGATGTACCGGAAAAATTTCGTAATCTTTTGTTTTCAGTTCTTTGACAACCATGTTCCCGAATTTTTTTCCTGAACGGGACATGCCAACCACAGCAATTCGCTTTGAACTGACGAAACTATCAATTAAAGGGTTCATAGTGTGAGATTTAAAGTTGAGGTGAATTTACGGCATTTTGGACAGCTCACCAAAACCATTCAATAAACTTTAGGGACTAAATTTTCAAAATCAAAGTCCATCCTATAACCAGATTAATTATGAGTTGGATAATTTCTCCCTGATCTCTTTCAACACTTTTCGGGAAGCCAGAAAAACAGCTGGTTTACCCGATAATGGATTGGATTGAGTAACTACAACCGTTTTATAGACATCCTCAATGTGTTGAAATGTCAGCACTTCTTCCGGAGTGCCCTGGATATGAATCTTGCCCTGATTAACCAGAATTAGCTGGTCGCAGTATTCAGATGCCAGGTTCAGGTCGTGAATGACCATCAAAACTGACAAACCCATATCCTGGTTCAGTTGCTGCAGCACATTCAGGATATGAACCTGGTGCGTAATGTCAAGATGCGAAGTAGGTTCGTCGAGCAGAAGAAGGTGTGGTTGCTGAGTCAGGGCACGGGCAATGGCAGCAAGTTGCTGTTCACCACCACTTAATTCCGACATCAGCCGGTCTTTGAACCGCCAGGTATCGGTCATCTCCATATATTTTTGGGCAATTTCGAAATCTTCTTCGCCCTCAAAAAAGCTAAAACGACTGTGGTAGGGAATCCGTCCCATCAGCACATAATCTTCCACGCTCATGTCGCCGGCTTCGATAAACTGGCTGACAATGGCAATATTTTGAGCTCTCAGTCGCGGTGAAAGTTTCCGTAGATTTTGTTCATTGAGCAAAATTTTGCCGGACTGAATGCCCAGTGTTCCGGTAATTGCTCGAAAAAGTGTTGTTTTTCCTGAACCGTTTGGACCGATAATTCCGGCGAATGATCCTTTGGGAATATCAATTTTGATATTGGATAACTGAAATTTCGGATATCCGCAGCAAAGGCTTTGTATGCTCAGAATGTTCGGGATCATCAGCCGTTGGTTTTTAATGATCGAACCGTCGAACGGCTCATCATGATTAAAAACACGATGCCGCCAACAATACCGGTGATTACTCCAATGGGTAGTTCGTTAGGCGAAATAATGGTTCGGGCAATGATGTCGGACAAAACCAGAAAGATGGAACCAGAAAGGAAAGAACTGACTAGAAGAATCCGATAATCGGAACCAACCAAAAGCCGCATCAGGTGAGGAATAATCAGCCCGACAAAACCAATGACTCCGGCAACGGCGACACAAACTCCGGCCAATAGCGAAGCCAGCAGAAACAGGAGTTTGATGGTTGTATCGGTATTTATCCCGAGGTGTTTGGCTTTTTCTTCACCCAGACGCAAGGCATTGAGCGGTTGCACAAAAAAGTACGAAGCCACCAGCGAAGCAAACGCCATCACCATGGTAATGTAAATGAGTGACATATCAGGTTCGTCGAGCGAACCCATGATCCAGAAAATGATCCCATGAAGATTTTCAGAATTGGTGGTCGCCATCAGCAGCATCATCGACGACGATGCGATGAAACTCACCATTACCCCGGTGAGCAACATACTTTGAATATTGATCCGGCCACTTCGGGAACTGATGGTATAAACCAAAAAGATAATGAGAAACGCACCGATAAAACCACTTGCGGGAAGGATGAATGAACCGATAAGCTGATGCAAGCCGAACACAATGGCAAACGCCACACCCAGCGATGCTCCTCCTGAAATACCGAGCGTATAAGGTTCAACCAGCGGATTGCGGTAAACACCCTGCAACAGTATTCCAGAAAGGCTGAGCGAACCACCGACCGCAATTCCGAGCAGTACCCGCGGAAGCCGGATCTGGCTCAGAATGGTGTATTCCATGCTGGTATTCCCTTCCCGCAGGATTTTAAAAATATCCATGAATCCGAGATTCATTTCGCCCACCGACAGCGACAGAACCACCGAAGCCGCCAACAGAACCATCAATCCTGACAGGTAAACAATCCATTGAAGGTATTTTTTCTGCATCAATTTATTTACAATTTTGTTATTTACAATTTACCATTTTTTATTGGTCCCGGAAAATGGTCAATTATTCTACTTTGGGCGATTCTTTAGTACATTAAACGGATCATCTCTTCCAGCGCATCCACAAACAAAATCGGCGTTGGACTGCAGGTTTTATCGGCATCCAGGATAAATATCTTCTTGCTTTTACTTGCCGAAAGCGATTGATAGCTCAGCCAGGTATCTTTTTCTTCCTGAGCCACAATACCCATGGTGACGATAAAAATAACATCCGGATCTTGTTTCAGAACATATTCACGGGTAACACTTCCCAGTTTTAACTCAGCGGCAATGTTTTTTCCTCCTGAAAATCTTATAAAATCTTCCATAAAAGTTTCCGGAACCGCACAAAATAATGGTTTGGCACCAATCTGTATAAATACATTGGGATTTTTGCCTTCCGGAATACCCACTTTTAATTTTGTCAGACGAGCTTTTTGCTGAAAGACAAGTTCCTTTGCATTTGCACCCTGACCAACCAATTCACCAATTTGAATGAAAAAGGCGCAAATCTCTTCAAACGATTTTGGATAAGCCTGGTAAACGACTTTCAGGCCCAGTTTCCGCAAATTATCAATGGTTTCAGGTTTGATTAACGACGAGGCAATCACCACATCGGGTTTCAGCAGCAGCACTTTTTCGATGTTGATGTTCATCGCGTTGGCCACCACCTCTATTTTATCGGCAGCCTCAACCGGGCAAAAGCTGGTACAACCCACCAAGCGGCTCTGTTCGCCCATCAGGTATAAACTTTTAGTTACCCACGGAACCAGCGAAACAATGCGTTTGGCATCCTGTGCCTGAACCGCAAGCTGGGAGAACAAAAGTAGAATCAGAATGAATGAATATTTTCTCATACTACTTGTTCAGAATTATAGTTTCCCCTGATTTGGCCGATTCGCGTGCTGCATCCAGAATGCGAACCACCGTTACATTATTGGTCAAAGCATACGGATCATAGCTGGTCATTTTCACTTTTTCGCGGATTACATCGAAAAAATAAGAGAACGGATCTTCGTAAACGGCTATATTTTTTGACGTAAATTCTTTGGTTTGTTCAACCTTCATCGCTCCTTTTCTCATCCGCATATCTTTGTTATTGGCGGCAATCAGATAGCCATTCTCGCCGTAAATTTCCATATCCTTGCGACCAAACGGCCAGTTCCACGAGGCTTGAATAATGCACTGTGCTTTGGGATAACTCACAATAATAGTGGCTTCGTCGTCAACTTTCGGATAAATTTCAGGTTTAAAGTGTTGGGTAACCGCAGTAACCGAAACAGGTTCTTCGCCTTTCATCAGATAGGTCATCAGATTGGCACCGTAGCAGCCAAAATCAATCAAAGCACCGCCACCATTTTGAACCGGATCGGTCAGCCAATCCAGAAATTCCTTTTCGCATCCAATTTCTTTCGGTCCCTGATGCCCGTCGTGAATAACCACTTTCCGGATCTTTCCCACATAGTTGCTGTCGTTTACCAGTTGAAACGATTTCGCTGTTGTCGGGTACCACGAGGTTTCGAAATCGGTAAGCAAATGGATGCGATGCTTTTCAGCAAGTTCTGCCATTCTTTGAGCATGATCAACCGTTGTGGCCAGCGGTTTTTCAACCATCACATGAATTCCGCGCGGGGCGCATGCTTCAACGGTTGCCATGTGTTCGAAAACCGATCCAAAGGCAACAACAGCTTCAGGTTTTACCTGTTCCAACATGTTTTCCAGATTGTGGTAAATCAGTTTGGGATCGAACTTATACTGTTTGGCCAGTTGTTGAGCCAATTCGGTGTTTGGTTCATAAACTCCAACCAGTCGAAAATCCTTTTTGTCTTTCCTACCCAAAATAAAGGAAATGTGTCCGTGAGTCATTCCTGAAATGGCCAAACGAATTGGCTTTTCCGGAGTAGATTGCGCCTGAGTTTTTGATCCCATCATCAAAAGCAATATAAATACAACAATGACATTTTTCTTGATTCGCATGTGCATAAATCTTTACGTTACAAGTCATGTTTAATTCCGGAAAAATAAAAGGAAACTTTGTAGCACCTTTCACCGATCTTTTTTCCCGAAGATTCGAATAAAAATTGTCTGAATTGGCAGGTCTTCTGGCTCACCTCACTTTTTGCGGCCTTCCCGTCCCGGGAAATCGGGTCAGTGGCGGGGATTACAAAAAGTTTTTTAGAGGTATACAGCTGCGGGTACAGCTCCGGCATCGCACCGGATTCCCTTTTTAGCCCGGATTGACTGAAATCAATCGCAGAACCAATTCATCTGTAAAAGTAGGAATTATTTTTACTGAAGTTGTTTTTATTGAACAGCTATTCCCAAACTCCGGGAATTTTTTCTCCGCATTTCGGGCAGGCTCCTTTCACAAGTCTATTCTGAATGAGCGTAAATCCTTTGCGTTCCACCACCATCCCGTGACATTTCGGGCAGTTCGTATTTTGAGCATCGAGGCCGGGCACATTGCCAATGTAAACAAATTTTATCCCAGAGGCCAAGGCAATTTCACGAGCCTGAGTTAAAATTCCAATCGGTGTTGCCGACAACTGAGTCAGTTTATAATCGGGATGGAATCGATCGAAATGAAGCGGAGCATTGGCCAAGCCATTTTCGACCAACCAATAGCACATGCGTTTAATCATGTCCAGATTGTCGGTCCAACTGGGTACCACCAAGTTAATAATCTCAAGCCATACACCCAGTTCAGCAAATGTTTTCAGCGTATTCAATACAGGCTGAAGGGCACCCGCACTCAATTTCAGGTAAATATCGTTGCTGAACGATTTCAGGTCGACGCGGGCAGCATCGATGGTTTTGCACCAGTTCCGAAGCGGTTCATCGTTGATAAAACCCGCCGTAACCAGCACGTTTTTGATGCCTTCCTGCCTTGCCAGTTTCGCTGAATCAAGCGTGTATTCATAAAACGAAATGGGTTCGGAATAGGTGTAAGCAATGGATTGACAATTGGCAGCAAGGGTTTGTTCCACCAATTTGTCCGGCATCAAATCCTGGTTGCGCGTTTCTTTGGGACTGACCTGAGAAATGGTCCAATTCTGGCAGTTCATGCAGGCCAGGTTGCAACCTGCTGTGCCAATCGAAAAGGCTTTCGATCCGGGTAAAAAATGGTTGAATGGCTTTTTCTCAATCGGATCGATATTTACAGCACATGGATTTCCGTAGGCGATCGAATAGATTTTGTCCTGATAATTTACCCGGTTGTGACAAAGACCAGATTCGCCGACTTTGATTACACATTCGTTGGGACAAATTAAACATTTAGCGCCACGTGGTGTAGTCGACCAGTATAAACCTTCTTTGCTCCATTTCCAGAGTTTTTCGTTGCTTTTTTCAGAAAAGCTCATTAATGGCGAACAGGCAATGGCGCCGGTGGCTGCCAGTCCCTGTTTCAAAAATTCCCGCTTATTCATATCCTGAAAGTTCATCATGGTTAAAAGTTTTAGATCCAATTACAACCGAAAAAAACAGTTCGACATTCTGAACGAAAAATAAAGAGCCAGGTTTCATCGCGTCATAATTCTCTTTAATAGCAACCAAACTCCGAACGCCAGATTTATAAAAGCAATAATCAATACGGAATTAACAATGCCCATTTTGGGCACCAAACAGATGCTTACAGAAATCGCCCCCAATGCCGAACCCACCAAATCGTAACTGTATGTCTTGCCTGAGATTTCAGCATAGTTCCCCGATTCGTTCAAACTGGCCTGGGTGAACTGGAAGCCAGTCAGTCCGCCAATCAGCACGGTTGTTGACAGATAAAATGAATAAACCAGTGCCGGTGGCAACGTAGCTATTTGAGGCGAAAAAAGTAAAATTCCGAAAACAGCAGCAAAAACACCCATCAGCAGTTGAATAATCCACAAGCCATTTTTCTCAGCCGAGCTTTTTAATGATCTCCCGAAGAATGAACCACAAGCCAGACCAGCCATAAAACCGGTAAGCACAAAACTGGTTAGCAGGTATATATTTCCAAAGAAAATCTGCAGACCAAAAAGTAAAAGCAGTTCCAGTCCGGAGGCCGAAAAGCCTACAATAAACATGGCTTTGGAAGGCGTGCTTCCCCTTAAGAAAACAAACAGTCCCATACCTGCAGCCAAAATTATCATGACCCGGTATTTACCTTTAAAGTTGCTCAGCCAGTATGCCAGTTGCTGGTTGTACGAAACCGGTCTCAGATTTTGGTTGATTTCTGCAACAGGATTTAATTGCAAAAGGATGTTTTCACCTCTTTTTTTCAGCTGTGAATCGTCGATATAATAAGGATTTACATAGCGGTTTTCAATCTTTTTCTCCTGAATGGACTGAGTAATATTGTAAGTCAGCGGGGCATCGGAGGCCAGAAAATAATTCAGATTGCCGGGTAGTATAATCACATTTTGAAACACTTTCCGGAGCGTGGTAAACAGGGTAGAATTCAGGTCAACAGCTTCCTGATTCAGGTAATTGGGTGGCGATGCTAATCCAAATGAAATCACCGCTTCCGGAGAAAGTTTTTCCTTCAGTAGCTGATAGAATTCGAGCGTAAAAAAACGGTTGGACTCCATGGTTCCCGGACCGGGGAGATTCAAAATAACTGCATCGTATGTTTTGGTTGAATTATGGATAAAACGCAGCGGATCGGTTGAATAAACATTCAGATTCACTCCGGTCATTTTTTTTAGCGTGTCTTTCATCAAAGCCAGCAGCCACCGGTTATCTTCCACATAATCGATGGAAAGTTTCCCGTATTTTCTGATTTCTGCAATTTGACCCGAAAGTCCGCCGGAAACCAGCAAAACACTGGAAGGATGCGGATGCTGAACCAAGACAAAATGAACGGCTTCTTCGTTTTGCGTAAAATTCTCGGAATCGAACAGCAGCAAATTGTTATTGAATACACTCCACATCTTTTCGCGGCGGGTTATGACAATATTTCCGTGAGGAGAATCTTTCGAAACCAATATTTCCTGATTGGGATAAACGAAGTTCCTGATCCTTATTTCAGGATGAAAAAACAGCAATATAATCGCCGGAATTATTACAAGCATAGGCTTCCACTCCAGTAATTTTGAAGCGTTCTGAAGATTGATCAGGAAAATTATGCAGCCATTCAGGATTGCCAGTACAAGAAGACTTTCGATGGATGAAAAAACAAAAATAAAAAGCAATCCGCTGAACAAACCGCCCACAATACTGCCCACCGATTCGAACCCATAAATTGTTCCTGTTTCATTGTTTTCCCTGATTTCAGAAAAGTGCGCTGCAATGAAGGTAAACAGGAATCCACTCACAAGGCAAAATGGGAGAAGGAGCAACAATGAAGCGAAAAAGATTTGAACCATGCTGATCATGACTCCGATTGGGAAAACAACATTCTTCAGAAAATTGATCAGGAAGGCAGTAATGAAAGGCAAACCCGAAAGGATGAGCAGGCCGGAAACGATTACCGGCAGCGATTTTTTGATGCGCAACTGAAACTTGCCAAGAAAAGCACCGAGTCCGGTTAAGATCATCCAGTTGGCCATTACCAATCCGATGACCAGTTCGTTGCCACTGAAAACAGCCATGAATTCCCGAAGCAAAATAACCTGGGCAACAATGGTCGTGCTGCCCAGTAAAAAAGCAAAAAGTTTAAGACGCGATTCGTCCAGATCGTTTTCCATCCGCAAGGTCAGACTTTTCGTAGTTCGATTGTCAACCTTGAAAAGTTTGAGGTAGTATTGAAGGTTCCACCAGAAGTGGAAAAATCCGATCATAGCCATTCCGATTCCAAATCCGACGTGGTAGCCAACCAGTTGATCGTAAATGGGAATCACCAGTTTGTAGTTGATTTTTACGACCATCAGCAATCCAATCAGACCAGTTGTCAGGAATGCAATCAGCAGCAGAACATTCCAGAATTTCCGGTGATTTACCTTGCTCACCAATCCAATTCGCGAGAAAGCGAATGAAAGCGAGTAAAAGAGGATTACCAGAATAGAGATCGGCCAGAGGGGATAGGCGGTGTTCATGAAAGGGTTGCTGTAGTTTCAGTTGTTTAATTAGTTTCTATTGTTTCTGTGGTTTCTATTGTTTTTGAGGTTTGGGGTCAGGTGTTTTAAATTTGTTTCCTTTGATTTCAGTGGTTTTCAAGTAGGTCATCAGGTTTGAAATTTTGCGCCCTAAGTCAATCGTTCTTTGTGATTGGAGCTCAAATTGTTCTTTGCCGATATAGTTTCGGTCGAGTGCACGATAAAGTTGCGAACGGCACTCTCCACAGGAAGCTTTGGAAATGGATAGAAATTGAGTAAACTCCCTGTTTCCGTCCCGTTCAAAACCTTCGGCAATGTTATCCATAATTGATCCACTAGAATTGTTGATTTGGTTCTTCAAACCAAAATCACGCGAGAAACCATCCAAGAGTGTCAATTCATAGACATTTTTGCAAAGTTCTCTCGCCAGTTTCCAAACCTCCAGATCTTCGAATCTCTTGATCGTACTCATCGATTGTCGTTTTTAATGTTTATGTTGTTTCTATAGTTTCTATTGTTTAAGGGATCTACGGGTAAGTGGTTGAAAAT
>CAIPKZ010000297.1 GCA_903865775.1 uncultured Prolixibacteraceae bacterium
ACAAGATTATTAAGGTACATCCGTATATCGAGAAGCTAACCATATACCAGATGTCATCAAGTTTTCCGGCCAACAAAATGAGTGCAATTAATGCAATAATACTTAGCAAAGCCCCGATCCCATGGGTAATGCTGTTGATAATCTCTTCCACCGTACTCAGCTGGCGGTAAACTTTTTTTTCTTTGGAGTTCATAGCTTATTAATCACCAATCGTCAGATATTCGTTTTCTGGTCAATAAGGTAGGAGTTTCGGTCGGTCGAATTTCGGACATTCAATTCGGCCAGAAATCCAGCCAAAAACAACTGGGTTCCGATGACCATAGCCACAAGCGCAAGGTAGAAATAAGGACTTTCGGTTATGCGTGGAGCCCGTTGGTTGTTCAGGGTAAGAATAATTTTCTGTGCACCTTCCCAAACGGCAGCTGCGAAACCCAACATAAAAGTTAACGTACCGAAAACACCAAAGAAATGCATCGGACGTTTGCTGAATTTTGAAATAAAAATTACCGATAGTAAATCGAGAGGCCCGCGAATGAATCGTTCCATGCCGAATTTGGTAGTTCCGAATTTGCGTTCCTGATGCTTAACCACCTTTTCGCCGATGCGTTTAAACCCAGCCCATTTGGCCAGAACCGGGATGTACCGGTGCATATCGCCATATACTTCGATACTTTTAATGACTTGCTTCCGGTAAGCTTTTAATCCACAGTTAAAATCATGGATTTTTATTCCTGTCATTCGGCGTGCAGTCCAGTTGTAGAATTTACTGGGCAGATTTTTCGAAAAGAACGGATCATAGCGTTTCTTTTTCCAGCCTGAAACGAGGTCATATTTTTCCTCAGTAATCATTCGGTAAAGTTCCGGTATTTCCTCCGGACTATCCTGCAGATCTGCATCCATTGTAATTACCACATCTCCTTCAGCCTGTTCGAACCCACAAAATAAACCGGCTGATTTTCCATAGTTTCTCCTGAATTTAATCCCTTTAATGCATGGATTTTTCAGACAAAGTTTCTCGATGAGTTCCCATGAGCCATCATTGCTGCCATCATCAATCAGGATAATTTCATACGAAAAATCGCGGGATGTCAATACTTTGTCAATCCATGCTGTTAATTCAGGGAGTGATTCAACTTCATTAAAAAGTGGTACAACTACAGAAATATCCATGGATTTTATTCTTCGGTTTTTACATCTCCCATTGCATCATCAAAAGCATCTTCGCTGTTAATGTTTTTCTTTACAATGGCAGAACTAATTAACGACATGAATACGCCTCCGATTAATCCAAACTGCAAGCTGGCTGTTAAGGTTTCCAATGGAGAAGGAATTCCTTTTTCTTCAAATTTTTTCATTGCCGACTCGATCTGGTCTTCAGGAACTCCTTTGCTCGACATAAACTGGTAAGTTTTGTCCTGCATCATAGTCATGATTCTTGAAGCATATTCAGGATCGATGAATTTATTGAAAATATAGCTGTAAAGTGAGGTAACAACTGAACTAAGAACTACCAGCAAAACGCCAAAAGTAAATGCCTGGCTAAAAGTTATTTTGCCGGAAAGCATTTCGTTTCGGTATTTCTTGGTAAAAAATATTAAAAGATAGACCAAGAGAACAAGCTGAATAATACCTATAAATGCAGAACCAAATAATCCCATTTTTTCCATCAGGCTTGTTGCCCAAATTAAAACCGAGATTCCGATACTTATAGCAGAAATATAAAGTCCATCGGTCATTGCCTGCTTAAACATATTGGCTTTTTGTGCTTCCATAATAAGTTGATTTTAGATTATCAGACAAATATATTCGAATTTATTGAGAGAGCGATACCTCCATGTGATTTTATGATAGAAAATGAATTAAATCCTATGGTCTGAAAATCAGTTAAATTTCATTCTGATATTTGAATAATCGGAATTCAGTTCTTTTATGCAAATTGTTCTTTGTAATATTTTTTTGCCAATAGTTGATTGAATCTTAAATGATTAGTTTAACAGACTGAAAAAAAACAGGGGCATCCTTTGAATTCATTTGCGGGTATGCCATTTTTTCATACTTTTGCGGCGGGTAAGTCCTGTACGACTAGCTCCCATCGAATTCCTCCAGGGTCGGAAGGCAGCAAGGGTAGATGGTTGAGCGGTGCGATGCAGGTAGCTTACCCACTTTTTATGCCGAATTAGCTCAGTTGGCCAGAGCACGTGATTTGTAATCTCGGGGTCCTCAGTTCGAATCTGAGATTCGGCTCAGCATAAAGATCGTAATATTTGAATCTTAAATATTAGAATGAAACGGGTTTCAATCTACCTTTTTTGATTTTCTAATGCTTTGAACTTTAAGATTCTAATATTGAAATGGGGAGATACCAAAGTGGCCAACTGGGGCAGACTGTAACTCTGCTGGCGTACGCCTTCGTAGGTTCGAATCCTGCTCTCCCCACAAAAAAGTTTATAGTAATCAGTGATCAGTTTAAAGTTGGAGCGCAATTAAAAACTGAGGCTGAAAACTGAAATGCGGGAGTAGCTCAGTCGATAGAGCATTAGCCTTCCAAGCTAAGGGTCGCGAGTTTGAATCTCGTCTCCCGCTCAAAAAAGCACCAGGAAACTGGTGCTTTTTTGATTTTCCACCGAATATATTTTG
>CAIPKZ010000298.1 GCA_903865775.1 uncultured Prolixibacteraceae bacterium
GACCAAAATTTTAACCAATTTACGTTTTGCCTGAAGTTTGGAGCTCAACCGAATGAGTGTCTGAAACCGGCTGCTCCGCAAGAAGATGGTGAAAACCATTCCCAATGCCATTAAGAAATATCCGAGGTAGGAAATTAAAGTTCCCCAGTAATCCTGATTGACAGACAATACCGTTCCTTTTTCATCCTGATCGAACGAAGACTGAAAAAAGCGGTAGCCGTTGTATTTCAATATATTATTCATAAAAATACGAAATGGACGTTCGATGGATAAGGCCGGATCTTGCAATGTAATTTCGCTGGCATACGACGATGGACTCATCGAACCGGGATACCTTTCGAGCTGAAAGTCGCGCAGAAAAATACTGAACGGTAATTCGCGGATAACCGAACCGTATGAAATACTCAAATTGATGCCATTGACAGAGCAAGTTGCAGGTTGTTGAATCACACCATCGCGACCAAAAACATTAATCCGTTTAGTTTCACCACCCGAAGTGATTGTTGCGGTAAAGGCATCCATTCCCTGACCAGAATTATCAGGTACCTGAACCAGTGAAAGTACAGGTTTTCCGCTTGCATCGGCAACCATAGCTTCAGTTGCATTGGGAACGAAAATTTCATTTTCAACCTGAACTTTCTTCCCTCCTATCTCAATGGATTTCTTGTATTTATTGCTCGTGTTGGGAGTAAAATTGACTTCTGTCATTTCAGAAACTTCCTGTCCGTTCAAAGTAGCTTTCAATGTAATATAACTTGAACCTGAAACTACCTGATTGGTTGCCTCGCCTTCGCGAATATGCATACTGCCTTCGAAACCAAAATAACGGGTTACACCAGCACCTATAATGATGACGATAAAGGCGAGGTGAAACAACAAAATCGCCCATTTCTTCCTGGACACAAGTTTATATTTGATCACGCTTCCTGTCAGGTTTATAGTTCCAACAAAGAGCAACAATTCAAACCACCAGGCATGATAAATAAGTGCCTGAGCTGTAACTGTTCCAAAGTCATTTTCAATAAAAGTTGCATAAGCAATAGTAATTGCAAACATGATCAACAACAACACGCTGAACAGCATGGAAAATAGAAATTCGAATAACTTCTTCATGAGTTAATTTTCTAACAGGATTTAATAAATCTGAATTACAATAACTTGAGCAGCTTAAAATGCTTTTTCGTTGGCATATTCATTAAAAAAAACTCCTTTGTTTTATGGATAAACAAAGGAATTTTCAAATTTAAACTTCACAAAAGTTTATTTCGGTGTTGGATCGTCGTGAGCAATTTTTGCTACGTATTCTTTATAATTAAAGCCTTTGTAATGAGGGCTTTCTTCATTGTGGCATTTTTTACATACTTTTTCATCCGGCATAATCAAACCTTTTGCCATCGATAATTTCGTATCCTTCATTGTAGTGGCCACTTTATAAGCACTACCCGGTCCATGGCATGATTCGCATGAAACGCCTTCTTCAACAGTAATAGTAGCAACAAGGGCCTGATTGGCACCAGCCGCTGTTGAGTGACATTTCAAACACTTTGGATTTTTAGCTTCATCGCCTTTCAAAGAGGCCATTGCCTTTGCATGAGGACTTGCAAGCCATTTGTTATACTGTTCTCCTTTGTCGGCCTTGTTGTGGCACATTTTACATTTGGCTGCTCCAATATATTTGAAGTCCTCAGCATTTACAATTGTACTGAAAATGAATACGATTCCCAATAAAAAAACTAATTTTTTGTAATTCATAGTTGTTGATGTTTAAAGATTAGTAAAATATTTTGCGTTATTAAAAGTCTGTCTTCTTTTGATTTTAATCATATAAATATGCGCATATTTTTTCTTTTCGCAAAACAATGCCGTTATATTTATATTATCATTAACAATTTTCTTAATACAATTGCGAATGGCATGATGAGCAAAGCTCGGTACGCCAGGCCTCATCAATATCAACCGGATGTTTGAATTCAAGCGATTCAGCAGACTTGGAATAATCCATATTTCCGGGAGTTCCCTGAGCCATAATACTGTGGCATAAATTACAGTCTTTTGAAATAACTCTTCCCTTTTCAGTCTTATGCCGATCGTTGTGGCAGCGGAAACAGCCATCGAACTCCATGTGCCCGATGTTGTTTGGATACGACTTCCAGCTTGATTTCATATATGGAAATATATTACTGGCATATCCGCCCTGTATTTCAACAATTGCCTGATCAATTTCAGATTTTCTGCCGGCCACCAAATCAGGATAATTTTTTGTATAGAAATCCTTCACTTTTGCATTTATAGCCAGAAAAGCACTGTCTTTCGTAGAATATTCAGGATATAAAATCTCCATGGCTACCTTTTTAATTCCAGGCAGAGTTTTCGATATTTTCCCTTCGGCCATTAACTTATCGATAAAACCCTGAGGAGTTTGGTAATTGTGTGATGGCCGGTTGTGACAATCCAAACAATCCATCACCCGGGTTTCCAACGAATCAAGCTTTGCCTGGCTCACCGTATTTTCGCTATCAGTATAAATTTCGCTTTCGCCTGTTTTCAAATTGGTGTATCTTACCCATGGAATAACCTGACGGTTTGCTGCCGAAGTTTTATATTCAATCCTGACATCCTTACTGATGTGCTGGTGGATTCCTTTTTCAAGCCCTGCAGAAGTCATTTTGGAACTGGTTTTCATTTGCAAATGAACGACCACTTCGGTGTTTGAATCATCGGCAAGAAACGATTCTTCAACTTTCATTTTGCGGTCATAGAATTTTTCGGGCCAATGGCATTTTTCGCAGGTTTCCTGGGCCGGACGCAGATTTGCAATTGGCGTAGGAATCGGAGTTGGAAATTTGTGTGCTAATACCGAATATACCTGGTATAATCCCGACAATTTACTTTTCACATACCAGGTAGCACCCGCTCCAACATGACATTCAACACAAGCAACACGGGCATGTGAAGAACCCTGATATGCAACAAATTCAGGCTCCATAACCTGATGGCAAAGTTTACCGCAAAATTCAACCGATTCGGTATAATGAAAGGCTTCATAACTTCCAACCGATGAAATAATCAATAGGAAAACAGTTCCAAAAACGAAAATAATGGAAGCATTCCGGGTCGCGACATTATTGAAATTAAGGATTGGCCAATTTCTAACCTCACCTGCCAGCTCTTCTGCTTTGGCCCGTTTGTGGTATATCCTCATCCCAACTGGAATCAGAATTAAACCAAAGATCATAAATGCAGGTAAGGCCATGTATATAAACAAGCCGATATATGCACCACCAAAATCGAAAAGGGAACTTAAAATGACTAAAGAAAGAATCGTGGCCAGGTTGAAAATAGCCAATATGGCACCTGTTATTGAAATCCAATTTTTAATTGAAGAAGGTAATTTCATGTCAACAATATTTTAATTGTAATGATTACTAACGCGGCGCAAGTTTACAAAAAGCAAGGAACAATTCAACAACTATTGACAAGTGTCAACCATTCATTTTATCGCACTAAATCTCGTAATTACCCGAAGAGTTACAATTCAAAATTCTTACTCCTGAAACTAATGAAATAACAAAGAATAAATGATGAAAATAACCTGAATAATTCCAGTGAATAAGAAAATATAACCAAACACCTTCACCAGCCTCATCTGTTTTTTTGTAAAATTTTTCTTTACAGTTACACTTTCAAGCATTCCAGTTTTTTCCAGATCTTCATATTCACGAGGTCTGTCAGCTTTATATTCGTCGAGCAGAACATGACCGGTAAATACAACGGTATCCATTGGAAATGATTCAGGGCGAAGATGGGTATTGAAGAAGTGAATCGTGAAAATAAATCCAACTGCCAGTAAAGCTTCGTCGCTGTGTACAATCATGGCTACATTAATAACCCAGCCTGGTAAAATTGAAGTGAAAAATACCGGGAACCAAAGAATCAGACCGGTTGACCCAATAACTACAACTCCCCAGAATACGGCCATATAATCGAACTTTTCCCAATAGGTCCAACGTCCGTATTGCGGACGAGGTCCTTTTCCAACAAACCATTTCACTGTGGCCCAGAAGTCATATAAGTCCTGACGATTAAACATGAGCGAATTATATCCAAATATGAAGCCTGACAAGTTCTGTTTTTTGCTGATCTTCATTTTTACCAATGAAAATACATGATAAGCAAAATAACCAAACGTAATTACTGCAGCGACCCTGTGAATTATACCTGCAACCTGCGCTCCCCCAATGAGTTTGGCATAGAATTTTGCCCAATCCATAAAGGCAAATTTCAGCAACATTCCGGTAAATGCCAGTGAAAGAAAGCTGACAATTACAAACAGATGCGTGATCCGTTGATTTTTTGTGAAGCGACGGATATAAACTTTTTCACCGATTTCCTTTTCGTGCTTCTTCTTCTTACGCATCGCATCGATTGACCGGGGCAGCCACAAAAGCGTGTGAATTCCAAAGAAGATGAATACACTAACCAGTAAAGTGGTCATCGCCCAGAAGGTATAGTAAAGCCAGGGGAATTTCGTCTTATTGTTGTGGGTGGCATGAGTCAGATATCCGGTGAACTTTTTGCTGGCATCGGCATGGCACTTCTGACAGGTTGCTATAATATTTTCAGGACCAACGGATGATTTCGGATTTTGAATCTTATAAATACTGTGTGCTCCATGACAATCGGAACAACGTGCTGCCTGTAGATAACCCAGTTGGTAAACCTTCCCGTGGTAGGTCTCCAAATATGATTCTGCAAGTTCCGCATGGCACTTGCCGCACTGGGCAGTAATTTCAGCCATAAATTTATCCTTATGAACTTCCGACATATTGTGCGCGGTATGACAGGTTGCACAGGTCGGATATTTCACATCTCCTTTTTCTTCGCGATAGGCATGGTCGCTGGCCAAATATTGATTGTAAATACCCTTGTGACAGTTTCCACAGGTAGCAGCCACATTTTTTGGATTGACTGAAGATCTCGGATCAGACTCTTTCAACTCAGAATGCGAAGTGTGGCAATCGGTACAAACTGCAACCGAAAGCAATCCCTTTTCTGAAAGACTTCTTCCATGCACACTTTGTGAATAGTCGTGGAAAGCATCTTTTTCTTTAAGGTCAGTTCCTTCGACAGCTTTTCCACCAGTTCGGTGGCATTCACCACAGAGCTTAGGAATTGAAGACCGGTAAATTGGCGAACTTTCGTCAGTTTTGGGTTTTACGAGATGGCTTCCATGACAATCGGTGCAATACGGGGCATTTGGCTTTTTGTTAAAATATGCCTGTCCGTGTCCGCTTGCAAAATAAATATCAGACTCCTCGGCATGACAAGCCGAACAATCAACTTTTCCGGACGTTTCGCATGGGCGTGTCAGATGAATGGTTACATCCGAATGGCATTTGACACAGGTGATGTTTTTATGCGATGAAACAGCCAGATCGCCAACTTCAACTTTTAATGAAACAACCTTATTATCAACTGTTTTATGAGTTTCTGAATTGGCGTGACATTTCAGGCAGGTATTATCGGATATGGTAGAAATGAGATTTTTTAATTCAACTTTATGCGGCGGATGGCAGGAAGTACAGGCAGGAATAGCACCTGGTTTTGACTCCCACAATTCTTTATTAATTACCTTGGTATGAACATCTTCAATTCGTGCATGGCACTGCATACAAGTAGCAGCAATGTTATTTGGCGATATGCTTGAAGAGACATTGGTATGTGGCAAAATCAGGTGGTTACCGTGACAATTGTTACAGGTTGCAGAAACAATCAACCCTTTCTTGTACAATCCCTGTCCATGAATACCCTCACTGTAATTTTCAAGAATATTGTGTTCCGAAATATTGTATGCCCGGGCAACAGGAGCTCCTTCTTTATGGCACGAACCACATAATATGGGGATATTCATCTTATAGGTTCGCGATTTTGGATCTGCCGATTTCAGGATTTCATGAGTCCCATGACATTCCTTACACGTTGGCGCATATTTTTCATTGGCAAGAAATGCACGCCCGTGAACTCCACGAAAGTATTTGTCTTTGGCATCGGTATGACAACTACCACAATCAACAACCTTAAGCGTTTCAGAATGAGGAAATTCAGGTACAGCAGCTTCGACATGACAGGCGCCACAAGCTATATTTTTATGAACTGAATGTTCGAGTGCCGTAGGTTTTATGTACAAAGAAACCTTTTTCCCTGCCCGCTCTTTGGATAGAGAAGGATCGTCGTGACAGGTCAGGCAATCATCGTTCGTTTGCGCCGATAGCTTAGAAACAACCAGCAGAAACAGAAAAGCCATAAACAGAAACCTGCCTGAAATTCTGTAACTATTTAATTTTAAACCTTCCGGAACAAAATTAAACCTTGATTCCGAAGATATTTTTGTATTAATTCCACTTGCTGCTGTGGATTTAAAAAGCTTATAATTCTCTCTCATGATTCTTCTCATTTACAAGCATCAAAAGTCCTTAAAATCCACACTCTATCCTATGATCCAGCCGATGATATATGTCAATGTTTTAATATAGATTTAAGAGCTGGCATAGTCTGTTTTATTAATGAACCTCATGCCATCCATTGAAAATGCTTTTGAAATTTTCAAGTGGTGATTTTCCGATTGAGGCAATATACAGGTGAACCATCAGGAATATTGAAATGAAAAATCCCATCGTCGAATGAAACACAGCGGTAACAAATACCCCACTAAAAGCATAGACCTGATCAATTATTATTTCAGGAAACAAAAGTGCAAAACCGGTTATTATTACCACCGGAACAGCCATATACATCACTAAAACATAGGCGTATTTCTGAAGCGGATTAAACTTTCTTTTCTCTGAAATTGGATAGGGAGCCTTCATGCCATGAAACATACCCCAGGCATAATAGATAGCTTGCTGGATCGGCCGTTTCAGAAAACCCTTTGGCTTGATGATGTAAAATTTCCCGTTTGGTGTCACCAAATTCCCTGTAAAATAGAGAAAATAACTCAGGGTGACCAGAATACCGGCAATGTTATGAAGATTTATAACCGATTTAAAACTCAATAAATTAGCAGATTCAATACTCGACTGCATAGAAATACCACTAAAAATCAGAGTCAGAATCCCGATTGCGTTCAATCCATGCCAGATTCTTAACCAGACCGGATAGAAATATATTTTTTGATTTGCTGTCATTTTATTTCTTTTTGAATATTCTGAATGAACTGTGTATAATAATTCCAATCAGGGTGAGAAAGAAAATCAGAATACTTGCAATTTTAAGGTGTGGAATCTGATGCGAACCAATCACATAGGATTCATTGGCCAATACCATTGTAATACTTCCATCTTCAGAACGTTTCTGCAGGTTTTGGTATTTATATAAAGAAGCCTTTAGTCTGGAATCAGCGCTGTGACATTCAACACATTTCCGAAGCGCCTTCGATTTTGGAAGGATGTTGTGCGAAACTTTTAAACTATCCAGGACTTCGGTATGACATTCGATGCACCTTACATTTTTGAAATGCAGCTCCTGGTTGGGCAGCCAGTCATGAACCTGAACTAATTTCGGATTTTCGTGTCCGGATACCATCTTGTATTTTTTCATATCGTTATGACATGAAAGACACATTTTATTGCTGTAATCGACAATATCCAGAACATTATTGCTTGTTCTGGCTGTAGCAAAATAAGTATGCTGACTGTGACATTTCGAGCAATTAAAATTCTCTCCGGACACCTGAAAATGTATACTTTTCCTGAATTCTTCATCAATCCGCTCAAAATGATAACTGGCAAACGACGCATCGCCACCGTGACAGTCGAGGCAAGTACTCAAAGGTTCCAGCTTTAAATTGGACTGGTGCGGATAAGTTCCGTATTCTGAAGAATGGCAATCGGTGCAATCAAACGGTTTATGCACAGCTGCCGACAAAGCCACCGTGTCAAGGATAAAATATGGATTCATCATCCTTTTTTCATCCTTGCCCTTCACCGAATTAAAAAAAGAATAGGTTTGATTAGAATGGCACTTCAGGCATTGGTGGTGCTGTGCATTTTGATACGATTGCGCATTTGCATGCAGAAATGTACCTAAAACCAACAGGAAAAATAATCGAATGAAACGATTGTTCATTTTAATGAATATTAATTTATCAGGAGTGATCAATTATAATTACAGAATATTTATTGAATAAAAAAAATGGTAAGCTTCTGAAAACAGAAATTTTACCATTTTTTTAGAGTCTTTATTGTAAGAAAATCGTGTGGATTAAAATCCCCAAAGTCTTGTAATTACAAATCCAATTGCAATACCGGTTTCATCCATCTCATTCTGGTTCCACATGATATTATCCTGTGGCAGCAACGAATTGGTCGATGACATATAAATCTGGAATTGATGTGTTCCGGTTGAAATTTCATAACCCAATGATGCACTCGGTTTTGGAGGATTAGTCCATTCAGTCTGTTCCGAAATTTGTTTGATCTGAAGTGGATGATCGTAGTTGAAAATTACAGATCCCGTTTCGGTCACTTTAATTCTGCCACTTACATGAGCACCAACTTTATCATGATCATAGGCAGTTCCAACGGCATTGTAATGCGTAAAACTGACCCCTGCCTGAAGCGCGAACTCCTTGCAGAATTGACGGCTAACAATTAATTGTGAAAAATAACTCACCCGATCAGAAAAACGATAATGATAAACGGGACCTGTCCAGGCTTCCTGAACCAAACCACTCTCAAAAGCACTGACAGATCTTCCGTCAAAACCTACTGTACCAAACAATGCTACGGAAACTGGAATGGTGTTCTTGCGGGTTTGCTGCAAAATATTCCATTTGGCCCGAACATCGGTAGTCATATACTTCTTGGTAATTCCTGCACCAATCTGAAGGTTCTTCAACGGCACATAATCAAGTCCCATCCGAATGTTGGCAGAACCATAAATACCCCATAAATTCGTAGTCCCCTGATCGATGGTTCCAAATTTATGCTGAATAACCATATCCAGTGTTTTTACATCATGAATAGTCGTTGTTTGGGCATCAATCAGATAACCACTTTCGAAAACGGCACTTACAGGATAGTCCTTTTCTTTTGCTGCGGCAGTAGTTGCATCCTGAGCAAACGAAAGGTTTGTTATAAGGGCAAAAAGAATTATAATTAGAATGTTTTTTTTCATTTTAGCAAATATTAAAAGTTTGCACTAATTGTTTTTAGCTCCTTGTTTTATCCATTCAAGAATCAGAGCAGCTTCGCTTGATGTGTATTTTTTCCAGGTATGGGTTGTGCTTGTTGGAGCCGGAAAAGAATAAATCATACTGGTTTCCGGACTGGTTAAAACAACAAATGCAGGAACAGTTTGTGAATAAGCATTGGCTGATGACAAATCGGGAGTCTGCCCTCCGGTTTTGTGACAGCTGGTGCATTTGTCCCCATTCGAAAAGATTGGGGCAATCTGAGTGGCAAAACTCACCGGAACATCAGGATTGATTACTGGAACTTCTTCAGGTAGAATAAAATCGTATTTACAGCCGGCAAACAGAAGTGTAACCAAAATTATTATAAGGAATATGTTGTATTTTTTCATAATATTCATTTTTTAGATTTATAAAAAAAGGCTTCTCTTCCAAAAAAAGAAGCCTTTTCTATATCTGTTACATGATTGCTTATTATAATTTTGCTATTGAATTTTTCAATAAAGTCTTGGTATAAGCTGTATTGTGGATACCTAAACTATATTCTCTTAAACACAACTGGAAGTTAAGCAATGAACCATATTGAGCATTGGTTAAACTAAGTTTTGGGAAGGTCGCGTTTAATGCTTTCTGGTCAGCTGCCCAAGTTGATGCTGGTGCTGGATTCTGGAATGTACCGCCAGGATTATTTGCTGCAAAGTTAGGATTGTTAACTGGATCGTATACATTCAGGTAACCATCGTATTTCTGAGTAGTTAGTGCTGCCCATAAATTAGCCTCTGTATCTGGGTTTCTATTCAACATTTCAACGCCATTAACAGAAAGTTTTGCAGCAAGTTGTTCAAGAAGAACTTTAACTTCGTCTCTTGTTTCTTTCCAGTATTTTGAAGTTGTTGCAGCTGAAATTGGTGCAGCTGAGTGACATCCTGTAACATTACAGCCAATGAAATTACCTTTAGCAACAAAGGTATGGCCACCTGCTCTTCCATTCACTTCACCCATGTGACAATCGGTACAAGATGCTACTGTAGTGTGTTGCGAGCTCGTGTAGCCAGTGCCGAATTCAACTCCACCCATACCTGCATAAATAGCACCAACGCTACCATAATGTACATGCATGCGGTAACTTGGGCGAACGATGTTTGTTTTTGCTTTATCATCATCAGCATTGTAAGCCAAAGTTGTTGGACTTGCAACAAGAGAGGCATAATCCTGAACATTACCAGTCTGAAGATTTGTTTGTGGACGTGGTTGGTGACATTTTACACAAAGGTTACTAACACCACCATCGGCTTTAAGATCCATCGTTTTAGCTCCACCCCACATGGTCATTGGTACAGCGGCAACGGTTGTAAAAGCCATATCGGCTGATCCATAAGTTGAGTGAATTGCACTGTGACAGGTTGAACAACCAATTTCGCCATAAGCTGCAGAAGGAATAGTTGCATACTGATTTGACCATTTTCCGGTAGTTTCATTTAATTTGAATGTTGCAGGAACTTTATTTGCTACAACATATTTAAATGCTTCCTGAGCATGACAAGGAGTACAGCCTGTATTTCCGGCTTCTTCAAATGCAGCTTCGCCGTATTCGTGTTTCGAAAATTGGAACTGGGTAGCGATTAAATCAACGCTGGTAGGATTATGACACATTTTACATGTTTCATTGGCATCTACGCCATTAGTACCATTCGTGCCAGCTGCACCTGTATCGCCTTTTGCACCCATTGGGCCTTCCTTTACGCACGAAGGAGCGATGCACATGACAACAAGAGCTAAAAATAAAAGTTTGGAAATGTTTTTAAGTTTCATAAAATAAGTATGTTAAGGTTTCTAATTATTCTTACGTTGCATATACAATTGCAACTGTTTTTACACTTGGCTAAAATAGATACCGTACTTGATTATTATTAAAACTTCGGCTTGATGTTTTCGAGTTATTATTTTGATTAAAAACGTATTTTATATTGACTTATGTCAACTCATTAGGGCAAAAAAAAACTACCCCTTTTTACTGATCAACAAAAGGGCTTCTTCGTCGACCACGTGGATGGTAGTCCCATCCACCGAGATAATGTCAGAAGATTTAAATTCCTTCAGTATTCGGATAAAACTCTCCATGGTCATACCACACATATCGGACAATTCCTTTCGGGAAAGACGAGTATCAAAAGGATTACAGAGAAAGATTTCATTTTTCAGGTAAAGAAGCAAATCGGCCACTCTTCCCGGCATATATTTCTGAGTTATACCAACCAGATTGTTGAGCATTTGAATATTCTGGCGATTATTCAGTTTTAAGAGTTCAAAGGCAAACTGGCTGTTTTTAGAAACCAGTTCGTATATTTTTTCTGTATCGATAAAACAACAATTCACTTCAGTTACTGCCTGAACTGTAAAATGCCTGATTTCGTCGACAAAGATTCCACCGCCGGTAAGGATAGAGTGTGTGACAACCAAACGAAGAATCAGCTTTTTATCGCCATCACCTTCAGCAATAATTTTTGCCAGTCCATTTTTGATACAAACCACATGGCTTGCAGAAGTATTTTGTTTTAATATCGTTTCGCCTGCATTAAAATGAACATGCCTTTTCTCTTTAACCAACAATTCAAGTTCCTCATCTGTCAAACAATTAAATATACTTTCTTCGCCGACTTCAAAGCACCGTGAACAGCAACTATCCTTACATTTCAAACATGCTTCTTCAATTCTTCTCGGATCCATAATATTCTCTTTGAAAGGTTATTCCGCTTATCTAATTGAATCTGTACCAATCAAACAAATGGTTAATATATAGCTGCCAAGGTAACTAATCTATTTAATTATTCAAATTATTGCATATACTTAGTTAATATCTATAAATCTTGATTTGGGGATTCTTTTGACTCTTTCTAAATCTGGATAAAATCCAGTTAAAACATCTGGGATAGAAGGTGCTGACATAAAAACAAAATGCGGACACCATGAAAATGGCATCCGCATTTTTTGTGGATTAACTTTTTCAAATCGCTCAAACTCCCGAATTACCACCTCAAAACGTACTATTCTGAGTATCAGGCTGCTTCCATTTGCTTGGTAAAAGCAGTAATTTCTTGCAATATATTTTTGAAAATCAAATGTTTTTCGTGATTTAAAACAAATTATAAGCATATTTCGGAACATGTAAGCATTTTTCAGCTATATTTGGAATAATTATTTTTCGCAAATCATGATGGATATTAAGTGTATTTCGGACAAAGTAACTGTTTTTCGGGGGAAGATATTACCAGAAGAAGGATATCTGGTTGGGTACGGAGCTATAATTTCAAGTTTCAACCCACTCATTCCGATCCCAAATCAACTGTCATTAATCAGTCTAAAAGACAGAAAATATAAAACAAAAGAGTGGCAGGTTTTTACACCAAGATATAAACCTGAAGATACTCTTTATAAACAACTAATATTTGCATTCAAATATGAAGGGATAAATCTACTCATCTTAAAAAAGCTTTTTGAAAAATTAGCTAATGATGAAATCTCCAAACTCGTACAAATTGAACCCTTAAGCCAATATAGCCGAAAAATCTGGTTTTTATACGAATGGTTGATTGGTCGAAAATTAGACATTCCCGATTTAAATAAAGGAAATTTCACAACATTAATTGATGAAAAAGTTCAGTTTGCAGTTTCAGGTGAGCGTTCATCCCGCCATCGGATCATTAATAATCTACCAGGGACACCCGATTTTTGTCCACTGATTTATAAAACTAACAAACTTGAAGAATATATTGCGTCAAACTTTCAGGACCAGACGAACTCCTATATTAATAGTATTCATAAGGAAGTCATGCAACGTGCCGCATCGTTCCTATTATTAAAGGATTCCAAAGCATCTTTCACTATTGAAGGGGAAAATCCAGGAACTAATCGGGCTGTACGTTGGGGAAAAGCAATTGGCGAAGCTGGAAAAAATCCATTAACTAAAGAAGAACTGCTAAGACTTCAGGAAATCATTATTGAAAGCAAACGCTTTACAAAAATGGGATTCCGGACCGAAGGTGGTTTTGTAGGAGATCGGGAAAGAAATACCGGCGACCCAATACCAGATCATATTTCGGCCAGATGGCAAGATATAGAACAACTCATTGGTGGATTAATTCATACCGATCATCTTTTAGATAAAGAAAAATTCGATCCAGTCTTAACGGCATCTGTAATTGCGTTTGGTTTTGTTTTTATTCATCCATTCTCAGATGGAAATGGCCGGATCCATCGTTATTTGATTCATCATATCCTTGCAAAGCTGAACATCACACATCAGGGAGTAATTTTTCCAATCTCAGCATCAATCCTTGATAAGATTGAAGAGTATAGAATTGTTCTTGAATCATACTCCCATCCAATCCTTGAAATGATTGAATGGGAAACAACCCCAGATCACAATGTGGAGGTTCTAAACGAAACCATAGATTTTTACAGATACTTCGATGCAACCAAACAAGCTGAGTTTCTATTCGATTGCGTTTTAGATACTATCCAACGAATTATCCCAGAAGAAGTCAGTTACATTTATAAATACGATGAATTTAAACGATTTCTGGATAACAACTATGAAATGCCGGACAAACTGGTTTCCATGTTGGTGAGATTTCTGGAACAGAATAACGGAACACTATCCCAAAGAGCAAAGTCGAAAGAATTCTCTTTACTCAATGAAGGAGAAGTAAAAGAGATTGAAAAAATTTATCACGATATTTTTGAGAGGCAATAGAACAATCGCGTTTATGAACACCGTAAATTAAAAAAATCCTGCAAATATGAATTTACAGGATTTTTAATTCTTCCGAAGTGGAGCTGGCGGGAATCGAACCCGCGTCCAAACGAGGAAGCAATATGCTTTCTACATGTTTATCCCCAGACTTAATTTTCGAATAAAAGCAGGATCAGGGCCACCGACTTTTACCTTATCTTCTGAATTTTGCGAAAGTTCCGAAGCATCACTTCCGCTATCCCCGATTTATTTGCACCGCCTGATCGGGCCGCTTCAGGGAAGTAGCACCCGGGCGATGTCTCGTTCCAGTATCTAATACCGGAATAAAGTGTAATCTACTTGAAGTGGATTACGCAGCAAGAGCGTAGTTATTTTCGCCAATTGAATTGTGAACGCCGAGTTTTACGGGCTGTGCGATCAAGGCCCTACATGCTTACATACCTCTTCTACCCGCTGTCAAAACCAGTCAGCCCCGGTAATCAAGGACGACAAAAATACTACTTTTCTGAATACAATGGATTTACATAGCCGATTTTCTGATTTTTCTCAAAATCGTATAAAGTCAGGATACGCAATTTATAGTAGGCTTCCCAATAGGTCTGCAGAGAATTAATATAATCCCGTTTGGCATTATCCCTTTCTGAAAGTGCAATATTCAAATCAGTAATTGTAATCTCACCATTTTGAAATTGTTTTAAAGCAATTTGGTAGCCATTTGCTGCCACTTTATCAGCTTCCTTGGCAGTAACCAACTGATCCTTCATCAAACTGAACTGTTCGACCTGAACCACCACACTTCGTTCAAAATCAGTCTGGTCTTTCTCAACATCATAAATAACCAGGTCGCGCTGCGATTCAGCCAATTTAACTGACGAAGCAGATTGTCCCCAATCCAAAATCGGAATGCTCAAAGCCAGGCTCAAGGTTTGTTGCCGCTCAGGTTTTTCATAAATTCCGGTCATTGTTTCAGCATTATTCGACAATCCGTAACTCCCCTGGAGCGTGGCGCTCAGCCCAGTACTACGTTTAGCGCTTATTAAATTGCGATCTGCTTCGATCAACCTGCGTTTATATTCTGATCCTTCTTTCCGGTTCTCCTTGGCTTCTTCCAATGCTTTTACCGGATTTATATCGAACAAAGTAATGTTCAATGGAATTTGCAGATTTATATTCTGATTCTGGGGAAGACCGACAAAAGACTTCAATTCGAAATCAGCATTTCGCATATCCATTCGTGCTTTATTCAAAGCTTTCTGGGCATTCAAAACCGCCAGTTCATTCCTAGAATAATTATTATCCGAAATAGTACCCAACTCTTTCTTGGTTTGGGCAATTTTCAGGTTGTCTTTACTGTTTTTCAGGTTGCTCGAAGCCAGATTATAATTGGTTTGTACCAATAAATACCGAAAAAACCGGTAAACAGTACTCAATGAAATTGTTTCGATCGTTTCAATGAAATTTTTCTGCGCTTCATCGTAAACCAATGGTTCCGTTTTTTGCTGCCATTTCAACCAGTTTATGGCAAAAATAGGTTGATAAAATCCAAACGAAAAAGGACTTCCGGAGAAGCTAATTGTTTCCTTATTATAATCCTGAAACCGGATTGCTGAAGTGGACGCTGATATATACGTTCCGGTAAGCGCAATCGACTGATTTAATGACAGTCTGGCCGAGTTTGAAAGATTTGTTACCTGTTTGAATTCAAGGCTGCCGTCAGGTTGGGTTACTCCAACATTTGACTGGGTGAAATTGGGCAGATTACCAGATAAAACAAGCTGAGGACGGTTTTTGGTCTTAAAATTTCTCCATCGCCAATAATAATTTACATTCTGGTTTTGAGCATATTTTACCGATGACGACTGTTCGATCGCCAGGGAAACAACATCCTGAAGTTCAAGGCTGTATTTGATTGAATCCTGTGCCTTAACAGGAACAAATGGAATCATAAAAAGAAATATTACAATTCCACGAAAACCCCATTTCATAGTTGACCGTTTCATTTATTTCAGCTTCTCAACTTTTTTAGCATTCCACAAATAAGGCGAATCGGCAAGAATTACTTTTTCCCCTTCATTTAATCCGGAAACAACTTCCAGATATTCATTCCCTTTAATTCCAAAATACACTGTTCTGGCCACTACTTTCCCGGAATCGAGGATATAAACGGTTTGTTCAGTGTTTGCCTTAAAATTATTATTGGCCGAAATACGAAGTACACCGTTCTTTACTGATTTTAAAACCAGCAACTTAACCGCCTGATTCGGAATAAGTCTCGGATTATTGCTGTTTTCGAGATGAATATTAAACTGGATTTTATTGTCAGCTATAGTTGGAGTTACATTTCCGATTGTTCCGGAAAGCTTTTCATTCTCCGAAAGAACATAAACAGGATTTCCGGTTTTTATCTGTTCCGAAAGTTTTTCGTCAATTAATCCTTTAATCTTGAATGTTGTAAGATCCGACATGGTAATCAGCATTTTGTCGTTGCCGACCTTCTCTCCTTCCTTTCCCGAAACTGAAAGGATTATGCCATTGGAAGGAGCTTTGATATCCGATTTTCCGAGCATCGCGATTTTATCGGCCAATTGCTTTTTCTGAATTTCAATCTGAAGATTCAGTCCTGTTTCTTCAGTTTTCATCTGTTTTAAGCGAATCGCATTTTTTTTCTGGACGACATCCAGATCTTTTTCAGCCAGTACAAGGTTTTGTTTCGTTTCGTCAATTTTTGCTGACGAAATACCACCAACACTCAGCAATTGTTCTTCATCAGCCAACTGTGCTTTGATAGATATTATTCGCAGTTTTTTAACCTCAACATTGTAATCCAGGTCGATGCGGGCCATCTGTCCTTCAAGCTTCGATCGTTCAAGCGAATTGGATTTTACTTCCAGCTGATCGGTAATCTGATCGATTTCAGCTCGGGTGGATTCGGTGTCAAGTTCGATAATAACATCACCTTTTTTTACACGGCTACCTGGTTCCTTGCTGATTTTTCGGATAATGCTTGTGAGCGGACTTAACAGAATGACTTCGTTTTCAGGCTCAACGGTACCAATTGCATCCAGTGGAATGAACACCTGGCCTCTGTCGACGATAGATGTCTGATATTGTTTTGAATCAGCAGTCAGGAAAGAAGGAATTCCGACTATCCGGAATAAAATATAAAGAATAATCAATGCAGACAAAATCAGAACTGCAATAAAGAGTCCTTTCTTGTTTTTCATAGTTGGTCATTTGGTTTAGATCACGCCAAAATTAACATATCTATTGGTTATTTTATCCGGAAATCGAACCTTTTTTCACCTTCCAGAAATCCCTCGAGGCGGTCACCAATTTTTACAGGTCCAACTCCGGCAGGCGTTCCGGTATAAATAAGGTCACCAATTTTCAGGGTAAAGTATTTCGAAACATGAGCGATAATATCGTCTATCGGGAAAATCATCAGGGCTGAATCTCCTTCCTGAACAGTTTTTCCGCCGATATCAAGCCTGAAATGAATGGCATTACGATCAGGAATTGATGCAATGGGTACAAATTCGGAGCATAAAACAGCCGAATGGTCAAATGCCTTTGCCTTTTCCCATGGCAACCCTTTCTCTTTCAATGCATTCTGAATATCACGTGCAGTAAAATCAATTCCAAGTCCAATTTCTTTGTAGTACCGGTGAGCAAATTTTTTCTCAATGTTTTTACCCAGTTTGCTGATCTTTACAATCAACTCAACTTCATGGTGCACATCGTTCGACCATTCCGGAATATAAAAGGGATCGTTGTTGCGAAGCAAGGCAGAATCGGGTTTCATAAACAATACCGGTTCATCCGGAATTTCATTGTTCAGCTCTTTGGCATGAGCTACATAATTGCGGCCAACACAGATGATCTTCATGGGAATACTGATTTATTGATATACATTGTTTTTTGCATGTCATTTATTGTCATCTGCTTCAGGTCACAGGTGGTCATTCATTGTTTTCTCTAATCCTTCAATGACTATGAATGACTTTTAATGACTAAAAATGACAAACTTTCTATTTCATTCTTAATTTGATGGAAGTCAACACTTTCTTGGTATACAGGGGAAATTCGTTATTCATAATCCAGCCATAATAACCGGGCTGTTCGCGTAAAACTTTTTCTACCGATACTCCTTTATTCTTACCGAAATTGATGGTTTCGATGCCATTTTCGTCATAAACAATCCGACCAACAAAGTCAACATTGGTATCGTAAGCTGAGAATTCACTCAAAGCCTGCACATCATTCACAATAGGTTTTGAGGTTTTCCCATGCGAATCGTCAAACTCTTCGTCTTTATAAACGTCAAGCTGTGCTTTCAGAACTTCGTAAGTTGCTTTCGTGTCGGCCATCGCGCTGTGCGCATCTTCCAGCGGTTTCTGGCAGTAGAATTTGTATGCGGCTGACAAAGTGCGTTTTTCCATTTTATGGAATATCGCCTGAACATCGATGAATTTTCGTTTTTTCAGGTCGAGGTCAACATCGGCACGCAGAAATTCCTCGGCAAGTAAAGGAATATCAAAGCGGTTCGAGTTAAACCCTGCGAAATCACAACCTTCAATAAAAAGTGCTATTGTTTTGGCGACTTCTTTAAAAGTTGGCTTGTCCTTGATATCTTCATCGTAAATTCCATGAATCTTGCTTACCAGGTCAGGAATTGGCATTTCAGGATTAATCCGCCACTGTTTTTCCTCCTCACGCCCGTCAGGATGAACTTTAATCAAAGCAATTTCGACGATCCGATCGGTCACAATATTCATTCCGGTGGTTTCCAGGTCAAGAAAAACCAATGGATTTTTAAGATTAAGCTCCATTCAAAAGTTTTAGAAAATGTTTTATTTTTTGCAAATCTACACAATTTATTCAGATGCTTCCAGACAACGCAACTCACTTGTTAAATGCTATTTGACAAGTTGTAATTTGCCGGGTGTAACCCCATTTTCATTGAATGCATCAATTTCAATCCAATACGAGTTTTTCTTATCCGGGCAATGAATTGTTAACCGTGTATTTTTAAACACCTGATAACTGTGGTATAATTTATCTTTTTCGACAC
>CAIPKZ010000299.1 GCA_903865775.1 uncultured Prolixibacteraceae bacterium
AAGCGGATGGAGCGGGTGCGGCGGACAGGTGCGCAATCCATTCTGCACCGACCGAAGTCCGTGCGGTTCGAGTTCCGGCACCGGAGCCTCAGTTTCGGCAAATTTGTGCACCATCGGAATCGGCACTGAAACCGATGGTTCGATTGTTTGCCCTTCAGGAATCAATGGAATTGTCGGCATAAAACCCACTGTTGGATTGTGGAGTGGTGATGGGATAATTCCAATCTCGCACAGCCAGGATACCGCAGGACCAATGGCCCGAACAGTTTCAGATGCTGCCATTTTACTTGGTTTACTCGCGGAAAAACAACAGGATTTTACACCAAATCTGAAAGCTGATGGATTGAAAAATGCCCGGATTGGCATCGCCTCCGACTTTTTCGGATTCCATGACGAAGTAGAAAAATTAATGGGAGCGGCCATCCAAAAGATGAAAGATGGTGGAGCAATTATCATTGAAAATCTGAAATTCGAAAATCGCGAGGTATGGGGAAAACTGGAATGGCAGGTATTGATTTCGGAATTCAAAGCAGATTTGAATGCCTACCTGAAAACCCGTTCAGGCCTGAAAGTTCAATCACTGGCCGACCTGATTGAATTCAACAAAAAAAATCCGGAAACTGAATTGAAATGGTTTGGACAGGAGATTTTTGAATCGGCAGAAAAAACCAATGGTTTGGAAGAACCTGCTTATCTGGAGGCGCTTGCCAAAGTCAAAAAACTGACACGTGAAAAGGGCATTGATTTGCTCATGGATCAGCATCAGCTGGATGCTCTGATTGCCCCAACCAATGGTCCGGCATGGACAATCGACTGGGTAAACGGTGATCATTTTGGCGGCGGGAGTTCAGAACCTGCTGCCATTTCGGGCTATCCAAACATTACTGTTCCGGCAGGATATGTGCATGGATTGCCGGTTGGCATTTCGTTTTTTGGTCGTGCCTGGAGCGAGGAAACTTTAATCAAGCTGGCCTTTGCGTATGAACAGGCAACAAAACACCGGAAAGCACCGGGATTTCTGAAAAGTATTGTATAAAAGATTTAAACGCGAAGACGCAAAGACACGAAGAAAAAACTAATTTTTTGTGCCTTCGTGTCTTCGTATAGATTATTTTTTTCGATACCCCATCCTCCAGATAAAAAATCCACTGATCAACACGATCAGGATGCAGATTCCGGCCAATGGAACATAGAGAATGTAAAGCATTCCCAGGATCGATTCAAAGATTCGCCCGGTATGAACTTCAAGGCAAAGGTTCCACAACGAGATCGGGCTTTTCCGGATGATTTCCGGACTCATTACTCCAAAGTTTACGTTGTTCCGGATAGGCAAAACGCCATGATTGTAATCGAAATAGAATTCATTGCCTGACTGATCGGAAAAGTAGCCGTCAATCATGTCTTTCGAGATAGGTGGTCCCATTACCTGTGTTGCCTCAAAAGGACTTCCGGAAATATAATCGGTAAGCTGACCGGCAAAAGGATTCCAGAGGAACAGCCCGGTAAACGAGCCAACCAGAAAACTTCCGTCACTCTTTTTTTCGAATACATTACAGCCCATCACACTCACCGGCGGTTCATTGATCAAGCGGTGCATGGGTTCGCGAAAATTTTCGTCAGTATAAAAAATTCCGTCATATGTCGAAAACATGAAAATGTGTTGCTGATCGTCATACAAAATCCGGCGAAGTTTGTCGTACCATGGATTTGGCGAACTCAGCACGGTTCCCGGAATAGTTGAAACCACCGAATTTGCAATTGGAATCAGTAATGGCGGACGGAGAAACATACCGGTGATTGTCACAAAAATGAGGAAGGGAATGAAAATCCATCCAAGGCGGTTGTGCCAGCGCAAATTGAAATTCCGGACCGTCACCAGTTTGGCATTGTTGCTTTGTCTTTCTCTTCGGCGTTTCAACCATCCCGGAAAAACGAAATGCATCAATCCGGTGAGTGAAATAATCAGGATGGCCAACCCAAACAGATCGACAACCAGTTTTCCCAAATCACCCCAAATCTCGCCGCTGTGCAGTACCCAAATGGTTTTGAACAGGCTGGCCTTCCCGTCATAGCCATCCGGAGCAGGAATTGTGATCGTCTGGAAAGACTTGCTATCAGTGGTTCTCAGCAAATACGAACGGGTTTGTACGATCAATTCATCCTTCTTCAGAATCAAATCGGTGATTCGTTCTTCTGAACCCGGAACTTGTATTTTTTGCCATCCATGCTGCCTCTGCGAATATTGAAACAAGCCAAAATAAGTTCCGGCAAAAAGTTTTCCATCCGGAGTTTTTATAATTTTCGAAATCTTTCGATTGTCTATGCCAGAAGGAAATCCCGCATTCCAATCCTGAAATGTTCTGAATTGATCAGTGCTGAGCCAGATTCCAAGGTTTCCATAAACCAATGCGGAATCGCCACCCAGCTGGCAAACTGATTTTACTGCCCCTTTGTTCCAGTTTTGGTAGCTGTATTCTGCCGGCAGCAAAGACCGGTTGATGTCAATGGCAGAAATTCCGCTTCGGTGGTTCATCAGAATTCCTGAAACAGAAAACAGAAAAACGAACAGCGTGATTACGATTCCCGGCCATTTATGGAACTTCCGGAGTTTTTTGAGTATTTGCGTCTTGGTCATGAATCCTTTTGAATGGCCGTAAAAGTAAAACTATGAAAGAACTCAGAGTGTAACAATCGTTACAAAACAAACAGTTTTTTCTCTTTCCTTTTTCCGATAAACTTTTACTTTAAAATTAGTTTGACTGTGCCAAATTCCTATTTTTGTTCAATCAATTAATTCTGATCAATCATGAAGGTTTTTAAATTCGGAGGTGCCTCTGTCAGCTCGGCTGATGCGGTTCGTAATTCGGTGAATATTCTGAAAATGTATCCCGCAAACAAGGTGCTGGTCATTTCGGCCATGGGAAAAACAACCAATGCACTCGAGATTGTGGCCCGAAAATATTTCAGTCAGGATCCGGAAGTGTGGAACATTTTTCAGGAAGTAAAAAATTACCACGACGGTATTATCACCGAACTTTGGGGAAAACCTACTGAACTTCCGGAGGTTGAGAAACTGTTCCAGCAGATCAGTAGTCGTTTCAAAAACGAACCTTCCATGAATTTCGACTACGAATACGATCAGATAGTAGCTTTCGGCGAACTGATTTCGACCAGAATAATTAGCCTGTATTTCAATGAAATAGGCTTGAAAAACCATTGGGTGGATGTACGAAACTGCCTGAAAACCGACGATCAGTACCGCGAATCCAACATTAATTGGGAACTTTCGCTCCGGCTAGCAAAAAGGTTGTTTACATTCGAATCGGAAGATTTATACATTACACAGGGATTTATCGGCGGAACGCTAACCAATCAGACGACCACTCTTGGACGCGAAGGTTCAGACTACACCGCTGCTATTCTGGCTAACCTGATCGATGCCGAAGAAGTGAGTATCTGGAAAAATGTGCCTGGAATCCTGAATGCCGATCCCGACTTTTTCCCCAATACGCAGAAACTTGATGAATTGTCGTATAAAGAAGCCATCGAATTGTCGTATTCAGGAGCCAAAGTCATTCATCCAAAAACGATAAAACCCCTTCAGAATAAGAATATTCCGCTTTTTGTGAGGTCGTTTCTTGAGCCGGAAAAGGCTGGCACCATCATTCACGCCGTCGAACATACGCTTGAACTGATTCCGGTAATCATTGTAAAAAAGAACATGGCGCTGATAACACTGACTCCAAACGATTATTCGTTTATAAGCATCAACAGTGTTTCGGATGTATTTAGCCTATGTGCCAAATACCGCCTGAAAGTAGCACTGCTTCAGCAATCGGCACTTGATCTTTCGTTAGCTTTCGATGAGCCCGAGCAGGGAATTGAACCATTGATCAGTCAATTACAGCAAAAATTCGAGGTAAAATATAACATCGGACTCGAACTGCTTACCATCCGATATTATACTCCGGAAACTGTGGCTCAAATCACTGCCGGACGCACCGTCTATGTTGAGCAAAAAAGTAGGAGAACTGCCAGAATGCTGCTGAAATAATCGAACGAATTATTCAGTAAACCAATGAATAACAATTTCTTGCAAGAGAATTTGATTTCAATATTGGCTTTTTCTATTTAGTTTTGTAGTTTTGTTTCAAATAAATCTGCAATGCCAACAGTTCTTAAAATTGGCTCGATTATTTTTTTCTTTACCAGTTATGATTGCGGTGAACCCATTCATATACACATTGTTGATGGGAGAAAGGAGTGTAAATATTGGCTGAAAGAAGGTGAAATCGTATTACTTGCTGATAATAATGGCTTTTCGAAAACTGAGCTGTTAAAATTGAGGCGGATAGTAATTGAAAATTTTGAACTTATTAAAAAATCATGGGATGAGCACTGTAAAGACATTAGTAGAAAAGAATATAAAAAGAGGTAGACCATATGCTTTCTCTGCAATGCCAACCTTTAGTTACATTGTATTTGATGATGAAAATATTTCTTTTCACTTATCGGATAAACGTATAATTTCAATACCAATAAGCTGGGTGCCAAAACTCGAACAGGCACCAAAAACTGTCCGGGAAAATTACACTTTACGTGGACACTTTGTATTCTGGGAAAGCATTGACGAAATTATTGGTGTTAAAAACCTGATTAACGGAACAATCGTGCCGTTATAAACTTACCTTCTATTATACTCCTGAGACTTTGGCTCAAATCACTGCCGGACGCACCGTCTATGTTGAGCAAAAAAGTAGGAGAACTGCCAGAATGCTGCTGAAATAAACTGAATCTACCGAAATTTGCTTTAGGCAAATGATAATATTCAGAGCCTCAGTCCAAATGAGGCTCTGAATATAGAATCATTGTTTACTTCTTTTCTCTTTTTTCGTCGCCCCACAACTGCCGTTTACTGCCGTTTTCTATCCTCCATGCATCACGCCATTTGTGAATTTCCGAAGCTCCTATTATTGCTTTAAACTGACGTTCTTCCTTAGTAAACGAACGTGGAAGTTTTGAAGCTTTATCCTGATACCAATAAGCCACAGAAGCCAGGTCGAGGGTCAGATTATTGTTGTGCCCATGTTCGATCGTAAACTTGCACGATTTATCGAAATACACCGGATCGGCTATAAAGAATCGGTAAACATGAGTATGTCCGAGCCAGCCTGTTTCGTTATTTACCCTTGGATAACCAAAGTAAGGATGCTGAAACAGTTCTTTCGGACACCAGGAGGTATTTAAAAAATCCTCGGTACCGGTACCGTTGAGCGTCGGAATGGTGTCGCCATCAATAAAGACCATTTCATCGCCTTCGCCATACCACATTGGAGTCGGACAGTTGACATAGTAATTTACGCCCACAAACTGTCCTTTTCCCTGAATGTCGGCAAAAACGTAGTTGCCTTTTCCATTGGGGTTTTTACCCGTTTCACCGAGTGTTCCCCACTCATTTTCGCCTCCCGGAAGTGCTTCGGTCAGCTCATGATTGAACCAGGCATGAAATCGTCCGGAATTTTCAGGTAATTCAGGCATTTCGGTATAGTCGATGTTAAAATAGAAGGAATTAATTTTTTCGCCGGTCTGGTTCTCGATCTCAATTTTTGCACCTTTTGCAAATGGCATGGCAAAATAACTGACGTACGACTTTCCCCAACCGGGCGTGACGGAAAGTGGAACAGATACAAAATTGTAGGCTTCATCCCAGCCGTTTCCAAAGAACGGCCCGATGGGTGATTCAACTGACGGAAAAGTATTTCCATCCCAGTACATTCGGAGGATAATGTCATTCCGACTGAGTTTTCCGGCTTCAGGAGCAATGGTAATCCATATATGATCGATGATACCTGCCCCTTTTATGTCCATGATGGTAATTTTCTCGCCAGTTTTAATCGCACCCAGGCAATCTCCGTTTCCTCCCGATTTATCAAAACTGCTGACGCGTTTAGTCTTTACATTCTTTTTGATCTGTGAAAGCGAGAGCATTTCACTTCCTGAATTCTGCGAAAACAGCACGCCAAAACAAAAAATAAGGATTAAAAAAATTAATGATCGTTTCATGATAAAAGATTTGTTGGTTAGACACTTAGGTTATTATTAAATTCGATATTAAAAAATGTTTATTTGAGCATTGTTATCCTGAATCTGATATCCTGAAGCGGACGGTTGAACTGGTCCGTAGCTTGTGCAGCAATTTTATCCAACACTTCCAATCCTTCAATCACTTCGCCAAAAATGGTGTAATTATTATCGAGCGAAGGATAACCTCCAATGGTGGTGTAAGCTATTCGCTGTTCTTCTGAAAAAGTAATAGGTGGCAAAATTGCAGCTTCAGCAGAAACTTCGGCTTTTATTTGATTTAACCGGGCAGTCAGCTCATTTTGTTTTCCTTCAGAATTGAGCTTATTGAGTTCATCTTTAACTTTTTTCACTTTATCCTGGAATAATTTGACCTTTCTGCCTTCCGTGAGATTCACTAACAGGGTATCCAATTCACCCGATCGGAATACTTTTCCCTGAAGAATATAGAACTGAGAAGCGGAAGATCGTTTTTCAGGATTTGCCTGATCACCCTCGCGGGCAGCGGCTAAAACACCCCGGTGATGAAAGAATTTCGGATTGAATTCAGCAGGAATGGTATATCCCAGATCGCCTTCGCCAAGCCGCTTGCCGGGCTCCGCATTTTTTGAAACCGGATCTCCACCTTGTATCATGAATCCCTGAATTACACGGTGAAATAGTAAGTCGGTATAAACCCCGTCATTTACAAGTTTGATGAAATTGTCGCGATGCAACGGAGTCTCATCATAAAGCCTGATTTTGATAATTCCAAAATCGGTTTCGATTTGCACTTTCAGTTCATTATTCGTTTCTGGTAAACCAAAAGTAATGTCACTGATCAAGCAGAAAAAACCAATAAGTAATGCGATCTTCTTCATTGCAGAAAGTTTTTGAGGTCTGGGGATTTCGGTTAATTATTATTGAAAAAGTGTTGCCAGATTTTCAGGATTGAAACAAAGATAATCAAATCGGAATCCGAATAAAACATTCATCATTTTGTTGTATTTTGGCTACTGATTCAAGCCTATTTTAGAACCTTAGCTCAAGACATGGAAAAACTCGCCATTGATGAAAACCAATTTCTGGAAAAGCTAACCCTTTCGCATGTTGAGGCAGTTTTCAATGCCATCGACCAAAACCGGAAGTTCCTTCGGAAATGGCTGCCATTTGTCGATTTTACAATTCGTATTGCCGACACCGAACGGTTTGTTCGGTCGATATTGGAAAAACCAATCTCAATCCGGGATGAAGTATATGTTATCTGGTTTAAACACGAATTTGCCGGATTAATTGGCTTTAAAGATGCTGACCGGATTAACGATAAAATTGAAATTGGATATTGGTTAACCGAAAAGATGACAGGAAAAGGAGTGGCTACTGCAGCTACCCGGAAAATGGTAAATCTTGCTTTTCGAAATATGGAAATGAACCGCATTCAGATCCGATGCGGTGTTGGAAATGATAAAAGCTCGGCAATTCCACGCCGGCTTGGCTTTTCATTCGAAGGAATTGAACGGGCCGGCGAACGGCACAACCATGAATACATTGATCTGGAAGTATTCAGTTTACTGAAACGAGAATGGGCCGAAACCCTATTTTAAATCAATTTCTCGAAAATAGAGATACAATTACATTGTTCTGCCAGACTGATTTTATAAAACTCATCGGTTCATCGTTTAAATCGTACCATTCGACACAAATACTGTCGGAAACACAAAATAGAACTCCATTTATACCCTGAATGGATTTCAAGAATCTACATTTGATTTCCAAATATTTCATGAAACAATAGGTCTGTTAATGTGAAATATAACCTCCTCAAGAGCACAAAATGAAATAACCGTCTCAAAGCAACTTTGGGGCGGTTTTCTTTTTTCGCGAATCCACGATTCTGATTGAGTGAACACCTGAAATTTTCAGAATTTATTCCGGCGAAGTGTAAATTCTGCGATTCCTAACATAGATTGTTCTCCCAAAATCACAAGAATACAAATCAACTTGATGATATTATTCTCCCTATTCACAAACTGAAACCTGTCACGCCTTCATCATATTGCTGTATAACAGCTATTTAAAAAATATACTGAAATTATTTTAAAAATTTTAGTACTTTGTGTAGCATAGTTCCATTTATTGTTCGTATGTTTGTAAAGCCAATAACAATGCTAAAGAAGGTAGACTCTTTTAAAACCTCAAAGCCATGAAAAAAAATCACAATGCTCAGAAAAAAGAAAAGTTGAAGCCGAAATGGACAGATGACCCGAATGGGGAAAATGGAGGAGATCGATTTAGAACAAATTTTAGGAGGAAACAACAATGAATCTGGACAACACAAAAGCTCAAATGCGCAAAGGCGTTCTCGAATACTGCATCCTGCTGGTAATCGATGGAAAACCTTTGTATGCAAGCGACATCATCGAGGAATTAAAAAACTCGAAGATGATCGTAGTGGAAGGAACCCTTTATCCTCTGCTGACCCGTCTGAAAAATGACGGATTACTCACCTACAAATGGGAAGAATCAACTCAGGGGCCGCCCCGTAAATACTACGAGGTTACTGATGATGGTCGCACTTTCCTGAACGAAATGGGAGAATCGTGGGATGAATTAGTTGAAGCAGTCCGGATGATCAAGGAACATAAATAGATCATTCACTGTATAAAGAAAAATAAATCGAAAATAATATACCAATGAAAAAGACATTTACAATAAATATCAGTGGAAGTATCTTCCACATTGATGATGATGCTTTCGAAAAACTTCAACGATATCTTCAAATGCTGAACCGCCATTTTGGAACTGCTGAAGAAGGCCAGGAAATACTTCAGGACATTGAAGCACGTATTGCTGAACTTTTCATCGAAAAAACCGGCAATAAAGTGGAGGTAATTACCGATGCCATGGTCGATGAGGTGATGACCCGAATGGGAAAACCGGAAGATTTTTTGGAGCCGGATGATGAAAATGTATCAGCAAAACCACAGGCTGAAGGAGCATTTCAGGAGGGCGAACAGAAATTGCGGCGACGGTTATACCGCGACGGCGACAGCCGGGTACTTGGTGGCGTTTGCTCCGGAATGGGTGCCTATTTTAATATCGATGTCGTTATTCTGCGGATCCTCTTCGTTCTTTCCATTTTTATGGGCGGTGCAGGATTCTTGATTTATTTAGTTCTGTGGATCGTTGTGCCGAAAGCTAAAACCACCGCACAGAAGCTTGAAATGAAAGGAAAGGAAGCGACGGTTTTTAATATCGAAAAAACAATCCGGGAAGATGTAAATGAAGTTGGCGAGAATATCAACCGATATAAAAATACTTCTGCAACCGATGGAAATATCCGCAGGGAACATTTTGGTGACGTCGTTACCAGCATTTTCAGGGTAGTTTTACGGGTTAGTATCCTCATTTTTGGGATAATTCTTATCATTATCGGAATTGGAAGTCTCATCGGGTTTATTGCCTCAATCGCAGTTGGAGGCTCTTTCATGCACGGAGGTCCGTGGTCGTTTGGACTGGATAGCAACATTAATATGACCGGATTGCTACATCAATTTATTAGTCCGCAGGCATATTTCATTTCGTTAATTGCAATTTCAATCTTAGCCGGAATTCCGATTTTAATGCTGCTTTTTGTAGGCACCAAGCTGTTATTCAGGTACAAAACCAATAACAAAATCATCGGATTGGGATCTTTCGGTCTTTGGCTGGTTGCACTCATTGTGTTGATTGTAATAGGTGTTAATCAGGTTGGAAACTTCGGTAAGCAAACGAGCCAGACCATCACTCAAAAGGTTGATTGTGTGACCTGCAAAACACTTTATCTGGAAACAACTGACGACTTGTATTCATCGATGATTGAAGATCACATTTCGCTTGACCGAATGAAAATTGCCATGGTGAACGGAAAAGAAAAGATGCTTGGACATCCTCAGTTTACAATTGAAAAAAGCAGTACCGGAGAATATTTGCTCCTGGTGAAGAAACGTGCACGTGGAAGCAGTACCGAAGAT
>CAIPKZ010000300.1 GCA_903865775.1 uncultured Prolixibacteraceae bacterium
CCCAGACCATTCATCCGGAGTTGGGTATAGTTGCAGGTCTGGCAGTCGGTTTCAACGCGAAGTCCGGGCTGAAACCGCAAGCCTTCAGAAATATTACAGGCCTGTACCACCTGCAGCGATTTACTGTCGAGGACATTGACAATGACCGGCGATTCGGTTTGCCTTTTAAAGGTTTTGGTGCCGGTTACAACTATCTGATCCAATGTCATACGTTCTTCTTCGAGTATGAAATTTATTTCCTGCGACTTGCCAAGCTCAACCTGAATGTTTTTCTTTTCGCTTTTGTACCCAACTGCACTGGCTATCAGCACGTGTTGCCCAACAGGCAGATTGATGAGTGTATAATGTCCGGTATTGTCGGTTGTTGTTCCTAAACTGGTACCTTCCAGATAAATGCTTACAAACGGAATATGTTCTCCGGCTGATTGCACATCGCCAAAAACATTGGCATCGGTCTTCTTATTTGGTTGAGTTATGGCTAAAACAGATAAAGTAAGCAGCACGCTAAGCACCGCAAATGTTATTATTTTCATGATTTTAAAAGTATTAGTGAGAATGAGAATGAATACCGCTGCAACGAATTATAGAAAATCGATAAATTTTCCATTCGATCTCTTGACACAATCGGAACATATTAAGCGGTAAGTTGCAGTGAATTTACGCTGAAGGAGGTCCCCGCAAAAAATTTACCAACAAGCTGTTATCCGAAATCTGGTCGGTATAAAATGCCTGAATTTCGAATTGAAGGACGATATCATTCTTTGCAAGAATGACTTCGGGGGAAAAGTCGCAAAAATCGAAGGTAAACAATTGATAGAAGACAATCTGATTTTTGGAGTGATTGTGCTTAACCGGTAATCCTGTTTTTGAATCGGTGAATGGGTGCGAATGAGTAATGACAACTCCATTGGGCAATACATGAGTATGCCTGTTTAAGATCGAATTTCCCATAACCAACAGATATACCGGTATCAGGAGAATTGCAAGAACATTGATATTTTTGCGAAGATTAACCATTTTCTGATACTGAATAAAACCAAAAAACAGCAATAAGGTTGAGCTTTGGGGAAATAAAAACAAAACGTAAATGCCCCTGACTGCTCAATTCATCGATTAAGCAATCAGGGGCATATAAATTTACTGTTGATTTGATCTGATTTTAATCCGGACTATGGACACCGTATATTAACCTTCCGGATTTACCATTTGGCCAAGCTTTCCATAGCCTTCGTCTACACCGCCTATCAGGGTTGCAGCGATATTATCGTAAAAAGATTTAATGGTTTCACCTTCATTTCTTTTCTCCGGATGGTTGGTCAGATCGCGCAGTTCATTTCGCAGCATCAAAGTACCCTGAACGATTTCAAGTGCCTCTTTATCATCTGGTTTTTGATACAGGTTGGTGTAAGTAAAACAGTCGATTACAAGGTCCGACACCACATAGTCGATTTCTTTTTTTAATCTTCTTCTACTTGTCATAGCTTATTGAATTAATGAAGTTAGTGGATATTTCATGTTTTTTGTTTCGAGCAAAAGTGCTTTCACCGATCCAATGATAATTTCGGTTTCAACCTGAACCGGCAAATGGTTTTTATCGTCGGTGAACCAGATTTTCATGTATTCTCCTTCAGCAAAAAAATCGCCTTTTTGTAAATATACTGAAACTTTATGACAACGGTATTTTTTCCCGTTTCGTGTCTTCACATTCTCAGTTCCAAGATACCTGAAAAACAGTTCATCCACCTTTTGATCGATAATCATTCGATACGGAACTTTTTGACCAACAAAGAGTTTGCCGAAGTCGGTATTTCTGAAATTGTATGCTGTGGCCAGCAGATCATAGCTATTTTCCTGAATGGGGAAACTGGCCTGAACCAAAGGCTTTTTGTCAGGTTTTATGCTGGCGGCAATTGTTCCTGACGACGGGTCGAACCGGTATTGATGCACCGACCGCTCTTTGGCATGATTGAATGCACGGTACGAATAAATGGGCTGAAAGGAATGGTAATTGCAGAAGGTTTGCAGAGAATCGCGCACTTTGTACACCAAATCATAGGTTTTGTATGTCTTCCCGTTGGATCTCAGGTTCCAGGCTTTTTGATTCTGGTATGAAACGGTATCGGCAGCGAATTCAGCTTCACCACTCTGAATCCAGATGAAATTCCAGTTGAAATAGGCTCCGTAACGGGCATATTCGCCACTCTGAAAGGATTGAGCGGCGCTTTGTCCCGAAGCCAGTTCAGCACAGAAGAACATCCACAGGAAGATCATCAGGAGACTGAGTTTACCCGCCATTTTTAGTGCCTTCAGTTTTAATGCCGGCCTTTTTATCCTGTTCTTTTTTCCGGGCTTTCTCTTTTTCAAGTTCTTCGTCAAACAGTTCTTTTTTATAATCCGGTTTGTAGTCGATTTTCCAGTTTTCCTTGTATTCAAAGTTCGACCTGACCTTGATGACCTTCGGATAATAGACCACTTTTTCGGGTTGAAGGATTTCGGCCAGATAACCGGTGTCCCATTTTCCGTTCTTATTTGCATCCAGAATCAGTCGGATTTTGTATTTTTCAGGTTTCAGGTATGGAAATTCGATCTTCCCATCGCCAATAACCTGAATTTTCTGAAGGATTTTTTCATCCTTGGTATTCGCCAAAAGCTGAACAATGGCAGGTCCGGTAAGTCCGGAGATGGTCAGGTAAATTTTTCCGTAATAATCTTCTTTCTGTGTTCTGAACTTCAGGTCAATCTTGTTGCTTGGATGTCCGTAAATATTCCGGGCTGCAGCCGAATCAATCTGAAACAGGTAATTTGAATTGGGTTCCCAACGGTGTTCAATGAAAAATCTCCGGATCGAATTGGTATCTTTCTGAACAACGATCGGGATGTTTGTTTTTACTGTATCCAGCATGGAATAGAGCCTGATTTGACTCAAATCAAACGAACTCAGTGGTTCCGGAGCTTCAATTTTTATTCGCTGATAAATATCGTGTGCCGATTGATTGATGTTGTTGCCCAGGCTGATGGTTGGAATCAGCGCGACTTCATTCTTTTTGCGTTTTGTTTTAAGCTGTTTTGGTCGGGCGTAAATCATTTCAACCGTATCGCGCTTGACAACCATTTGTTGCATCGAATCCAGCACCTCGTATTTCAGTTCGAACTTTAGTGAATCGCTTTTGCTGATGATGGTATCGGTCAGCCAGACTGTAATTGAATCGCGTTTCAGGTTCGATTCAATGAACGACCAGTCTGCTGTTGGCGTTGGTTTTAGTAAGCTGACGCGAAACGAATCGCTGAGCGACTCGGCAAAATAAAAATCACATTGGTTGGCTTGCGAACGCTTCGAATTGTCGAGATACTGCTCAAATTTTTCCTCTTCGAACATCATCAGGTTTTGAGCCTCTGGCAGAAAATCGACATGCCCGGTAACCACCAGGGTGTCGAGCCCTTTCACAATGGTATCGGTATGTGAAACATAGCTTGCCGAAGGAATCATGATTGAATCGGCAAAAGCGATCAGTTCTGAATTCGAATTGTAGGTCAGGCTGTTGTCCGCATCCATCAAGGCATACAGACGGTATTCGCCCGGAGCCACGTTGTCGATGACGAATAAACCTTCTTTATCTGTAATTGCAATGTAATTGGGAATGCTGTCGATAAATGCAAGATAATCCTTTTGCCTGTGGAGCAAAACCAGGGCCTTTTCAACAGGCTCCTGATTCAGGGCATTTTTCACGAATCCTGAAATGCGTAAACTATCGAACGATGGTCCGGTACTGAAGGAGAACCGAAAATTATCGATCGGGTTTTTTTCATTGTTATCAGCCACCGCATCTTTAAAATCAAGCGAATAGGTCGATTCTTTTTTCAAAGTATCCTGAAATTCAACGATCAGGATTTTGCCCTTCATCTTGATAATCGGCTTCTTTTTCATGGGTGGCGAAATAACCAGCTTTTCAAGAATACCGTCGGGCATTATAAATTCATCGAATGTAAAGCGGACATCAGCGCCATCGAAATTGGTACTTCGCAATTCAGGAATTGTTTTTACAACTACCGGCGGAATGGAATCTTTGATCCCTCCGGTAGGGCTGCCGATGTTGGCACATGAAGTATAAAAAATCAGGTAAAAAAGTGAAGCGGAAATGAACAGAACGAGTACCCGCTGAAGTCTGAAATAATTCATCCAAAGTTGGCCTGAAAAAATCCTTTGCGGATCAGTGTTGTTGTAGAAACCAGTTTCTTCCATAATTGTAAATTCCCTGCAAACTTACAAATTCCTGAAAACATCCTGTAACAAGCCCGGTTAATTTATCGCATCCGGAACAATGCGGCTAAAAACAGCGTGTTATGGTTTTTTTAACAATCCCGGCTTATCGGACGCTAAGAAAAGTCGCGTAGCGACGACCTCTTTGTAGCACCACCAAAGGCCAGTGATAAAAAGCCCCATCGGGCAATGTCATTAAGTTAAGGCTTTTTGTTTAACCACCGACAGGGTTTTCCAATTGCCCCGACAGTGGTTAACAACCCTGTCGGCGGCTTTGCTTAACAGCATTGCCCATCCGGGCGGTATCTATTAAATCTACGTGAATCATCCACATTGTATATTTCGCTCCTCCGGAGCCTGGTTTTGTTCTCCGGTACGAGTCTTTCATTACTCACGGGGTGACTCGAAGTCACCCCGTGAGTATCAACCAAAGTCTCACCCCACTGCCTGCCGGATAGCTACCGTGTATCCACATCTTTTTCGACTCCATGACGCTTGATAAAACCTGATTTTGATTGGGAAACCTAAGTACAAAAAAGGAATCCCAAAGACTCAAACCTTATTAATATGCTGCAATTTAATACGAAATAAGGTTCAAATCGGGTGGCGTTTGCCGGGCTACTAAGGTTTTGCCGGGCTACTAAGGTTTATAAAACCGGGTTACTCAGTTCAATAGTCAAAGAGCCAAAAATTTCAGATTTATGGTACACCTTAGCTGATGGCAGGCAGGGCGACCTCTGTTGAATCTATCTGCTATCCAGTTCGGAATAATCCTTTCCTGAATATTCCGCTCCTCCGGAGCTTGGTTCTTTATCCGGCGCGATGCTCTATAAATAGACCGCAGCGCTGCTGCTTAAAAAAAACGCTGTGATGGTTCATTCTACAAATAGGTTGTAGCTCTTCTGCTAAGAAAGCCGCATATGCCTGAACGTTTCTTTTTCAAATCATCAATCACGCGTTTTCACGTAAATACGCGTTTTTATTTTTCAAAAAACATTTTAAAACAAGAAGAAGGCGGATCTGGAAAAAAAACTACTTCTTCAACGGTTTTATTTTCTTGTTAATTATCAAACGGATAGCTGTTTGAACCTGCTGAGTATGCCTGGATTTTGACCAATTGGCACAGCATTTGGATATTCGGGAAAATATTCAAAACGGTTGAAGTCTGGATTACCCAAAAAATGAGATTTTTTCGCTGCAGGCTAATGAGAATGGATAAAATGGGGCTGCCTAGCAACTGAAAATTGACACTGGAAAAGTGAACGAACTTTATTGAACTTCCGTAAAGGAAAAAAATACCGGATTGCTGAATAATACCGGAGTCAGAGCTGGCTCTTAAGAGGATACACAAATGAACCTTAAAAATATTAAAAACGCGATGCAGCTTAAGCCTGACTTTGAAGCTCTGCTTTTGTTTGTCTTGGTGCCGGGGGCTGTCGCAGAAAGTCAAACGGACCAACTTGAAATAAAAGATTAATAAATAAACTAACATGAAAGAGACAAAAGAACAAATTCAGTCCATAGCCCTTGAAAAATCGCCGACAGGTATCAAAGGGCTCGATGAAATAACATTCGGCGGATTGCCAAAAGGAAGGCCCACCCTGGTATGCGGAAATGCAGGTTGTGGAAAGACCTTGTTCGCCATGGAATTTCTGGTTCGCGGAGCGCTTCAGTACAACGAACCCGGCGTTTTTCTGGCATTCGAGGAAACCATCGAAGAACTTGCTACCAATGTAGCTTCGCTCGGGTTCGATCTGAACGAACTGATTGCACAAAAAAAGCTTTTCATCGATCATGTTCATATCGAGCGAAGTGAGATCGAAGTAACCGGCGAATATGATCTCGAAGGATTATTCATCCGGCTCAATTATGCCATTGAAAGTGTTGGCGCAAAACGCGTCGTTCTGGATACCATCGAATCGCTCTTTTCTGGACTATCCAATTCAAATTTGCTGCGGGCCGAATTGCGGCGACTGTTCCGCTGGCTGAAGGATAAAGGCGTAACCGCCATCATAACCGGCGAAAGCGGCGACAAAACATTTACCCGCCAGGGATTGGAAGAGTATGTTTCCGATTGTGTCATTGTTCTCGACCACCGCATATCGGAGCAATCCTCTACCCGGCGGCTTCGTGTAGCAAAATACCGTGGTTCGATTCATGGCACCAATGAGTTTCCTTTTCTGATCGATGAAACCGGTTTTTCGGTTCTTCCAATCACTTCACTCGGATTGGATTACCACGTATCTTCCGAGCGGATTTCCAGCGGAATTCCACGGCTCGACACGATGCTGGGAGGTAAAGGCTACTTCAGGGGAAGCAGTATTCTGGTTTCGGGTACAGCCGGTTCGGGCAAGAGCAGTTCTGCAGCAAGTTTTGCCGTTGCAGCTTGTGAACGCGGCGAAAAAGTCCTGTATTTTGCTCTGGAGGAATCGCCCAACCAGATCATGCGCAATATGCTTTCCATCGGGATCGATTTGGAATTTTGGGTAAAAAAAGGATTGCTGCTTTTTCATTCCATCCGGCCAACTTTTTGCGGTTTAGAGATGCATCTTGCGAACATGTTCAGGGCGGTGAAAGATTTTAGTCCGAAATCGGTTATTCTTGACCCGATCAACAGTTTTATCATTGGCACCAACGAAATGGAAGCCAAATTGATGATGATCCGGCTGATCGACTATTTAAAATTACACCAAATCACCGGGTTACTGACCAGCCTGACCAGTCTGCAATCCGCTACGGAGCAGACAGATCTTGGCGTTTCGTCCTTGATTGATACCTGGTTGCTTCTGCGCGATATTGAAATCGGAGGCGAACGTAACCGGGGATTGTATATCCTGAAATCGAGGGGAATGAAGCACTCCAATCAAATTCGGGAGTTTCTGCTAACCGATCACGGAGTGGAACTGATGGATGTATATGTCGGTCCGGAGGGAGTTTTAACAGGCAATGCACGGTCGGCACAGGAGTCGAAAGAAAGTGCGTTAAAATTATACAGTAAGCTGGAGGTTCAGCGGAAACAACTTGAAATGGAACGGAAGCGTAAAGCGATGCTGGCACAGATCGAACTGATTAAATTGGAATTTGAAAAAGATGAGGCCGAAGCGCTCAAAATTATCGACACTGAACAGGCGAGAGCCTTACGTTTGGCCGAAGACCGCGAAGAAATGGGAAGAAACCGGCAGGCCGATGCCCCGAATAAAGAATCAATTGAAACGCAATGAGGGATGCTGTAGTTAATCTTTATACATATCTTTTAATAACGAAAATGGTGATTAACAGCGAAAACAAAAATGGCCTGAAAGGCCTGCATAATCTAGCCCAGGGCAATCCCGAGGTCTCGGGACGCCCTGGGTTGGAAAGTGAGGAGAAGAATCGTCCGCGCCCAAGCTTTCATAAAGGAGAAATTTATGTTGCGGACGAAAATGATGGTCTCATATTTCCCGAAAATTGATGTCCTTCAATTCCCTGCCAGCGGCAGGCTGGCGTCCGAAAGGAATTGGATGCTGCCGGTAACATTAAAACTGAAAATTAAATGAAGGTGAACGAGAATGAAAACGCCCTGAAAGGGCAGCAGATTCTAGCCCAGGGCAACGCCCTGGGTTTATGGGTGAGCAGAGAAATCGTCCGCGCGATAACGTTTAACAGAGAGGATTTCTTTATTCGGACGAAAGGGGAATTTCGAATTTTTCGGTCTATAAAAGCAATACCATTCCGTCCGAAAAAGATTATTTGTTTTGTTCATCGGACTCACGCGGACGGTTTTTTGCGTATTCCCTTTCCCCTGGGCGTTGCCCAGGGCTAAATTATATTGGCCTTTCAGGCCGGAAGAAATACCTGTCAATACTTGTATATAAAAAGACAATAACCATATAAATATACAGATGAACTCAAACACAAAAACATCCGAAAAAAACCTACCCGTAAAATCAACTGGTGATGAATGGGTTCTGAGATTGTACGTGGCCGGGCAAACGCCTAAATCAATCAATGCATTCAAGAACCTGAAAGCAATTTGCGAAGACAAGCTGAATGGCACATATGAGATTGAGGTGATCGACCTGCTTGTAAATCCACAACTTGCCGGCGATGACCAGATTTTTGCAGTACCAACCCTGGTCAGAAAACTACCTATACCTGTCCGGAAAATAATTGGCGACCTTTCGGATACTGAACGCGTGCTGGTAGGTCTGGATTTATTTCAACGGAGTATTTCAAACGAATTAACGAGCAATCCAAATGAAACAATCTGACAGCAATAAAGAATTGGCGAACCAGGCTTTCGAATTGGCGGCATCGGGCACCGAACAGAAATACCTCCTGCGATTGTACATTGCCGGTTCAACGCCACAATCGAATCGCGCAGTAGCAAACATCAAAGTAATATGCGAAGAACATTTGAAAGGGCTGTATGAGCTTGAAGTAATTGACCTTTACGAGAAACCGTATCTGGCTGCAGGAGAACAGATTATTGCTGCTCCAACGCTCATCAAGCAATTGCCGCTTCCCTTGCGCCGGATCATCGGCGATATGTCGGATACCGATCGTGTGCTTGTGGGCCTCGATCTGCGCAAGGCAAATCAAAAATAAAGGATTTTCAAACTATACCTTTTTGAAAAGGAAATGAAGGTAAATAGTGAAAATAAAAACGCCCTGAAAGGGCAGCAGATTCTAGCCCAGGGCAACGCCCTGGGTTTATTGACGAGCAGAGAAATCGTCCGCGCGATAACGTTTAACAGAGCGGATTTCTTTATTCGGACGAAAGGAGTATTTCGAATTTTTCGGTCTATAAGAGCAACCCCATTCCGTCCGAAAAAGATTATTTGCTTTGTTCATAGAATACTGTCGGACGGCTTTTCTCCTGCATTCTTTACCCAGGGCGACGTATCGGATCGTTCCGACCGAAACTTTGCCCTGGGCTGAATTATACTGGCCTTTCAGGCCGGGACTTATGTATAGAGAGTAGATAGTCCATAAACGAATAATCGGGAGAATGTGAAGGGGCTTGGGGTTCAGCCCAGTATGGACGAAATATTGGTAGCCCGGGGTAAGTGAGGAACGAACGTCGCCCCGGGTTGACGAAAAAGTGGAGAAACCCGTCCGACAGAAAGCCTTTTTCAGGGCAACAAGCTCCTTTCGGACGGAATACTGGCAGCCTACAGAATTGGAGTTATATAAAAGCAGGAGAGGTGAAGACCGAGTCAACGGGCTTCCGGGTGAGGGAAATAGAAAATACGACAATTAACAGATTTTAGCACCTATTACAATGGCAAATCAATCAATCTCTGATGCAGAAATTCAACTCCGGGCTGAAAACGAAGAACTCCAACAGCGTTTAACCGAAGCAGAAGAAACACTCTACGCTATCCGTAATGGCGAAGTGGATGCAATTGTCGTTTCAGGCGCCGAAGGTGCACGGATATTTTCGCTCACTTCGGCCGAAACACCCTATCGTATTATGGTGGAGGAGATGCACGAAGGCGCTGCAACGCTCATGGCCGATACAACGATCATTCACTGCAACAGCCGGTTCGCAAAAATGGTAGCTCATACGACGGAACAAATCATAGGAGCCCGATTCAGTCAGTTGATTGGAGAAAATGAGAAATCCGCTTTCACCAGGCTGTTCAATTCAGGTTTGGCCGAAAAAAGCAGCGGAGAGATTATCTTTTTAAGCCCGGAAAATGAAGTCCGTTATTTCCACCTATCGTTCAGCCCATTGCCTCCGGAAGTTACCGGCGATGTATGCGTAATTGTATCGGACTTTACTGAACGGAAACAGGCCGAAGAAACGCTGCATGCCCATGTTTTTCTGAATAGTGTGATCGATAACAGCCCGAATGCACTTTGGATTTTAGATGAACATGGAAATCTGAACCAAATGAACCAGGCAAGCCGGATACTTTTCAGCCTGCATGACGATGAAGTGCCTGGCAAATACAATATTTTAAACGATCCTGTTTTTGAGGAACAGGGATTGATGTCCCTGATCAGCGATGTTTTTGAGAAAGCTTCCATGGTCCGGTTTGTTGCCCGCTACGATACTGCGTCGGGTAGAGGGATTCAAGCGGCACAGATACTTAAACTCGATCTGGATGTAAGCATATCACCTATCCTCGATCCACATGGGAAAGTGACAAATGCTGTTGTTCAGTTCACCGACATTACCGACCGTAAAAAAACGGAACAAGAGCTAAGAGAAAGCGAAAGCAAATTCAAAAATCTGGTTTGGGATATGCCGGTTGGAGTATTACTTCAGGGGCCACAGTCCGAAATGCTTTTAAGTAATCCCAAAGCACTTGAATTGCTTGGATTAACTGAAGATCAATTGTTGGGTAAGACTTCGTTCGACCCTGATTGGAACGTTATCCACGAAGATGGTTCTCCATTTCCGGGTGAAACCCATCCTGTACCACAGGCAATAGCAACAGGACTGCCAGTCAGGGATGTTATTATGGGCGTTTATAATCCTATTAAAAACAATCGTGTATGGTTACTGGTAGATGCCATGCCACAGCTCAATTCAGATGGCAATGTACAGCAAGTCGTTTGCGCTTTTGTCGATATCAGCAAACGCAAACAGGCGGAAGAGGTACAAAAGCAAAGCGAGGAAAGGTATCGCAGCCTGCTGACGAATCTCGAGGCCGGGATTGTTGTTCATGCGCCGGATACTTCGATTATCATGTACAATCTGCGGGCATCGGAATTACTGGGTTTAAGTGAGGATCAAATGAAAGGCAGGTTGGCCGTCAATCCAGACTGGAAATTTATTCATCCGGACGGAGTTTCAATGCAGATTGATGAATACCCGGTGAACCGGGTCATTTCATCAGGGAAAGCATTCAGAAATATGGTACTTGGAGTAATTCAACCTGCCGGAAAGACTTTGGTCTGGCTCACAGTCAATGGCTTTCCAGCTTATGATGACCGGGGTGAAATTTCAGAAGTAATCATTAGTTTCATCGATATTTCCGAACGCAAGCAGGCGGAAGAGGCAATACAAAAATGGAATACTCAATTTAAAAAACTTTCTGCCAATGCACCGGGAATGATTTTTCAGTTTACCCGGAGAACTGACGGAAGCTATTGCATTCCTATAGCCTCCGAAGGTATCCGTGGGTTGTACGGATGTTCACCCGAAGATGTACTGGAGGACTTTTCGCCCATAGCAGAATTCATGCATCCCGATGATATTGTGAAAATGATGATGGAAATTGAACATTCAGCCAAAAATCTGACACTTTCTAATTTTGAGTTCAGAGTTCAGCTTCCTGGCAAAGCAATGAAATGGCTGTTAGAAAAATCCATTCCCGAGAAATTGGATGATGGCACTATAACCTGGTATGGTTTTACTACAGACATCACTCAACAAAAGCAGTCGGAAGCGGATTTACAAAAGAAAATGGATGAGCTGTTGCAGTTTCAGCGGCTGACTGTTGGCCGTGAGCTAAAAATGATTGAGCTGAAAAAAGAAATCAATGAACTGTTGAAAGGTTCAGGAAAGGATGAAAAATACCGGATTGTGGAATAGAATTGGGTTTGTACCGGATGAATTTTGAACCCAAAATGTTTCGTACCTACGGCACTCTGGACTTTGCTGCTGATCGTTGTTCTACAAATATTTTGTGCCGCTGGCACTAATTTGTAATCGGCCGAAACCTGTAATTGGTTCTTGCACCAGAGGTGCAAAATATTTATAGATAATAATAGAATAAGTTGAAAAATCGTCCGCGAAATGAAGCTAAACAAAGCTTTGACTTCTTTACGGACGAAATAGAATAAGTCTTTAAAAAATTTGTTACATAAGGTTGAAACAATAAAATAAGGTTTTCGAAAACATAAAATAGGGTCGTAACTGACTCGCAAAAAGATAAAACCATGAAATTCAAAAATCTTAAGATCGGGATACAGCTTAAGCTTGGTTTTGGGACCATGCTTTTGTTTGTCGTTGTGTTGGGAACAGTCGCTTACCGGCAATCGGAGCAACTCCAACAGCAAACTGAAATCATGTATAATCATCCGGTAAAAGTCCGTGGTGCGCTGGAGGAAATCACCGGCAGCATCTTGCTTATGCGTATAAATATCAAGGACTATCTGCTGGCTGAGGATCTTAAGGTCAGGCAAGGTATTCTGAATGAACTTGCCGTAAATCAGTCCAATGCTCACAACGATATGGTAATAATCAGGGATAACTACCTTGGACCTCGTCAAGATGTTGATGAACTGAACCTCGAATTTGCCAAATGGATTTCTATCCTGCAGGAAACCATTGAAATGGTAACTTCCGGGAACCCGGAGGAAGCCCATCTGCGGCACATACCCGGAGGCGTTGGCCCCACTCAGGCGATGATCGTGCTGGCAGCATTGCAGAAAATCAGCGATTTTGCGACACAAAAGGCGGGCGAATTATATGCCAATTCGGTCAAGCTCAGCCAGGAGCTCCACATGCAGCTTCTCCTGCTGATTTCCCTGCTCCTGATCGTTTCGTTGCTTATTTACTCCATTTTATACCATAATATACGCCAACCATTAGATGAATTAAGCGTGGTTACCCGCCGGTTTAGCGAAGGAGACCGAAATTCGCGCAGTTCCTATGCATCAAACAATGAATTAGGCATTTTATCCGCTTCATTCAATTCGCTGGCCGAAAACATTCAATCGTCAATGGGTTTAAACGAAAAGGTGGCCAGCCTGTCACGCTTGATGCTCAGTAAACACGAGGCAAAAGAATTCTTTCGGGAAACACTCCATGCATTGGCCATCCATACCAACTCACAAATGGCGGCTGTTTATCTGTTGAGCGAAGACAAGAAAACCTTTGACCATTTCGAATCCATTGGATTGGACGACCATGCCCGGCTATCGTTTGATGCATTGAATTTCGAGGGCGAATTCGGAGCATTGCTGGTTTCGCAAAAGGTACAGCACATCAAAGATATTTCAGAAGATACCCGTTTTGTTTTTCAAACGGTAAGCGGCAGTTTTATCCCGCGCGAAATCATCACTATTCCGGTGCTCTCCCAACAGAAGGTCATCGCCATTGTTTCGCTGGCCAGTATCAGCAGCTATAATGCGAAGGCCATTCAATTCATCGGGAGCATTTCCGACACGCTGAATGCCCGCATCGAAGGGATTATGGCCAACCACAAACTGTTGAAATTTTCGGAGATGCTCGAACTCCGGAACCGCGAATTGGAAACCCAAAAAAATGAAATTTCTGCACAATCGGTTGAGCTGATGGGACAAAATATTGAGCTTGAAATTCAGAAAAATCAATTGAACGAAGCGAGCCGGCTGAAAACCAATTTTTTGTCGAACATGAGCCACGAATTGCGCACCCCGTTGAATTCGGTCATTGCCCTTTCGGGAGTTCTCAACCGCCGGCTGCTGAAAAAAATTCCGGAGGAAGAATACGGCTACCTGGAAGTTATTGAACGCAACGGGAAGCATTTGCTCTCGCTGATCAACGATATTCTCGACATTTCGAGAATCGAATCGGGATACGAAGAAATCGACTTGTCGGAGTTTGATGCCAACGACCTGATTGCTGATGTGATCAGCATGATCCGTCCGCAGGCGCAGCAGAAAAACATTGAACTGCTCTTCCCGGTTCGCAGTTCGGGCCTTTTGGTGACGAGTGATATCGACAAATGCCGGCATATCCTGCTCAACCTCATCGGAAACGCCGTAAAATTTACCGAAGAAGGCAAGGTCGAAATTTGGGCCGTAAAAACTGATTCGAATTTTGACATTGAGATAAGTGACACCGGCATTGGAATTTCCGAAAATAATCTGCCTTATATTTTCAATGAATTCCGTCAGGCCGATGGAAGCACATCGCGCAAGTATGGCGGAACCGGTCTGGGTCTGGCCATTGCAAAAAAGTATGCCAATCTTTTGGGCGGAACGATTTCGGTTAAAAGTACTCCGGGAAAAGGTTCCGAATTCAAACTCAGCCTGCCTTTATTCTATGCTGAAGAAAACAAGGTCATTGAAAGCGTCATACTCACCAGGTTCAAACCTGAAAACAGGCCGGCGCACCAAAAACTTATTTCCGGAACAACTCCTAAAACCATTTTACTGATCGACGACAGCGAACCGGCCATTCTGGAGATTAAAGACATTCTGAAGGAAAGCGGGTACAAGCTGCTTTATGCAACCAATGGCAAGGATGCGCTCCGGATTATCTCCGATAACATTCCCGACGGCGTTATTCTCGACCTGTTAATGCCTGGCATCGATGGATTTGAAGTGCTCCGGATTATTCGCTCAGAAGAGCGAACCGCCCATATTCCGGTTCTGATTCTTACGGCCAAACACATCACCAAAGAAGACCTTCAGTTTTTAAAACAAAATCATATTCATGAGTTAATTCAGAAAGGCAGTGTTGACAGCAACGAACTGATCAGTTCAATCGACCTGATGATCTTTCCGGAATTAAC
>CAIPKZ010000301.1 GCA_903865775.1 uncultured Prolixibacteraceae bacterium
CTGGTGCTTGCTGCTGCTGCCTGGTTCTTATTCAGAAATTACCACAAAAAACAAACGATGAAAGTGGCCGATGCTATTGAAAAAGAAAAGGGATTGTCGTTGATGGCTGTTGCAGATGCGGAAGAGAATGAACGCAAACGGATTGCCGCTGACCTCCATGATAACCTTGGTGCTTATGCAGCTTCCATTGCTTCAAATCTTGATTTATTTAACATCGTAGACTTTGATGAACAACACAAATCTGCCTTGCAGGAATTAAACAAGAATTCTCAATCAATCGTTTCTCAATTAGGCGATACCATCTGGGCTCTGAACCGGGAAAACCTAAAATTAACCGCCATCAGCGACCGGATTAAACTATTTCTCAACCAATTGGGGAAAAGTCACAGTTCAATTGAAATGATTGTGCTTGAAAACATTAATCAGGATATTGAATTAAAATCGACTCAAGCTTTTCATCTTTTTCGCATCATACAGGAAGCGATAACCAATGCAGTAAAACACAGCAGGACCGACCACTTAGAGATCCACTTTGAGGAGAATGCAGGCTGGAAAGTTGAAATCAGAGATTTTGGCAAAGGAACTGCAGGAGATAATGCGGAAAAAAAACTTGGTGGCAATGGACTAATCAACATGAAAGCAAGAGCCAGTCTGGCGGGATGGAATATCAGCTGGAGCAATAATATCCCGAGCGGAACTATCGTCACAATCTGTCCGGACAAACAACAAATTTTAAATTGAAAAATCATGGAATTCAGGATAGCCATAGCCGAAGACAATGCAGTAAACCGAAACACGTTTATGCAAAAATTGAGTTTATCCAGCAAACTTCGCCTGATTTTTAGTGCGAATAACGGAAATGAATGCCTCGAAAAACTAAAAGGATTGTTTCATACTGAAATGCCGCAGGTTATTTTTATGGATCTGAAAATGCCGGAAATGGATGGAATTGAAACAATACGAATAGCCAAGTCACTTTACCCGCAAATACATTTCATTGTTTTGACCATTTTCGATGATGACTCAAAAATCTTTGACGCCATTAAAGCAGGTGCTTCCGGCTATTTGTTAAAACACGAACCTGCATCTGTACTCGAAGAATCGGTAATCGATATCCTGGAAACCGGCGGGGCACCTATGAGTCCTGCGATTGCCCGTAAAGCATTACAGCTATTAAGCAAGTCGACCAATCCTGAAAATACAAAAGAGGCTGCAAAGGATATCCCTGAAAACATTACTCAACGTGAAAAGGAGATATTACAACACATGGTAAGTGGTTGGGACGCCAAACGAATTGCTTCAGAACTGAATATAAGCACATTAACAGTCAGAAAACACATTGCCAATATTTACGAAAAACTACATGTCAGCTCACGGGCGCAGATTATCATGCTGGCGCAAAAACATAAATGGCTGTAAAATCCTAATGAAAAACTATTCTGATTGTGATTTGTAATACCTCCGGAAAAGCACTTTTTTCAAATCCCGGAAAATTACCTGATGAGCCAATACTTCCAGGTCATTGTAATGAGGTAATTCACGGTGAGCTTTGGCGATTTCGTATTCGGTAATATCAACCTGATATAAAACAGCCATCAGGCGGCTGTAATCCCGATCCAGATAAACCGAAATTTGATTAATCAGTTGTTCGTGCAATTCCTGGTAGGCAGTTTCGGTATGGCCGCTAAAAGTGATTTCTATGCCAAACATCCCGAAATCCTTCATGATTTGCGCAGCAGTTTCCTGAACAATTTCAGCCTTATTAAGGAATGATGCAAGGTTTGAATTTTGAATATCAGGCAATTCCATGATTAATGTAGATTAAATTGCAAGTCGCTCAAGTTACGATAAATTCCATCAGGAAGTTGGACCAATTCTTCATGAGTTCCTTTCTCGACCAATTCACCATGATTGAGGACAAGAATTTGGTCTGCTTTTCTAACCGTTGAAAGCCGGTGAGCAATGACCACCGATGTTCGTCCCGTCATTAATTTTTCGAGCGCATCCTGAACCAGGCGTTCCGATTCGGAGTCGAGCGACGAAGTGGCTTCATCAAGAATCAGTATTTTAGGATTTTTCAACACTGCACGCGCAATGGCAATTCGTTGCCGCTGGCCACCTGAAAGCTGCGTTCCACGCTCTCCGACCAATGTATCCAACTTTTCAGGAAAACGGCTGATAAATTCCATTGCATTGGCCTTTTGGGCTGCTTCGGTAATTTCCTCGTCGGTTGCCCCGGTTTTGCCATAGGCAATGTTTTCGCGAATGGTTCCTCCAAAAAGAAAAATATCCTGCGGAACCAGCGCAATCTGACTTCTCAAAGCTGAAAGCGAATAATCCCGACTGTCTTTTCCATCAAAAAGGATGGCGCCTGAAATGGGATCATGGAGGCGAAGCAACAGGGAAGCAATGGTCGATTTCCCGGCACCACTGGCTCCTACAAGTGCCACCATTTGGTTCGCTGCAATGCTGACATCGATCTTTTTCAGCACTTTTTCATTCGGCCGCGACGGATAAGCAAATGTTAATTCCTGAAAGCTTATCTCACCCTGAAGCTGATCTGTTTCTGAAAGCACTACAACCACCTTAATATCTTCTTCAGGTTCATTGAAAATCGCAAACAAATCTTCGGTTGCACCTATAAATTTCTGAATGCTTGTATAAACAGTGGCCAGTCCGCCGATGGTTCCGCCAACAAAAGCAGAATAAATCACAAACGAAAACAAGTCACCGGCAATCAATTCGCCTTTCGAAAGCAATGCCGAACCTTGCCAGATCACTGCCACCAATGCACCAAATAATCCAAACACGATAAAGGCCGAGAATGCTCCTTTGTATCTTCCGCTGACAATGCCAACCTCGGCAATTTCATTGGTTTTCTTTCGGTAACGCGCCATTTCGAAATACTCGTTGGTATACGATTTAACACTTTGAATGCCCTGAAGCGTTTCTTCCACAATGGTATTCGATTCGGCCACCTGGGCCTGAACCTGTTTGGAGAACTTCCGGATAAATTTTCCGAAAATGCGCGCCAGAATCATAATTCCAGGCAAAACAGCCAGCATAAAAAGTGTCAGTTTCAACGAAGTGATAGCCAGTAAAGCAATTCCACCGATGATGGTAATAATCTGCCTGATAAACTCGGCCAGCGTGGTCGTCAGCGTTTCCTGAAGTAAAACAATATCCGACGAAATCCGGCTGTTCAACTCTCCCACCCTACGCTGATCAAAGAATTTCAGGGGTAATTTAATAAGATGATTGTAGGTATCCTGCCGTAAAAAAGCCAGGGTTTTTTCTGTCACATTTACAAACAGAACAATGCGGAAATAGGAAAATACCGACTGAACCAGTAATACAACGCCAAGTAAAAGTGCTATATCATTTATACTGTGTGCTGCAGCCTCCTTATTTCCTGAATTAACCAGTTCCCCAAGGAGCTTTGGAAAAGCCAGGCTTGCCAGACTTGATCCGAGCAGAAAGAACATTCCAATGTAATATTCGCGACGAAATGGTTTCAGGTATTTGTAAATCTTGAATGCATTGCGAAGGCCTTCGCGGGTTATTTTTTTCTTTTCAACTTCACTCATCCTGACAATTTTTGTTTTCGGCTTTTACTGAATGAATAACAGACCAAAATACATTCAGTTCAACCCTGAAAGTATCTTGTCATTCAAATCACTAAAAATCAAATATTTGAAACACTAAAAAGGCTGCTTTCTATTGCGAAGAGCAGCCTTTCATATTCAATTATATTATCAAATCTTATCTTCCACTTCTGACTTTCTTTACCAGATCTGCAGTAACCGGCCCAAGATTATTTCCAAAACTTGAACGGACATAAGTCAAAACATCGGCCAATTCCTCATCAGTAAGTTTGGCTTGCGATGGCATATGATTTTTATAAATCTGACCATTCACTTCTATCTGTCCGCTGAGCCCTTTCATCATGATAGCAGTCAATTCTTCTGGATCTTTCTCGATCCAACTGCCAGGTCCGAGTGGTGGATGCATGTTTGGTACTCCCGAACCATCAGACTGGTGGCAGGTCAAACAATTTTTTTTATATACGGATTTACCCGGATGTTCTTTTTCAATCGGCTGTTCAGGCAACTTTTTGCTTATCTCTGCTGAAAGCTGTTCTGCACTAACCGCTTCAACCTTCTTGTTATTAGTGGAATTCTGACAGGAAAAAAGAAAAAATCCAAACAAAACACTTAATATCAACTGATTAAATATTATTTTCATTGATTTCGTTTTTTGGTTTCAGGTTCAAGATACCAATATTTATCCAATAAATCATTTTCCATTATACACAATCCGGTATATCCGGCCTTGAACATCATCCGAAACATACATGGATCCATCGGGTCCCTGAGCCAAGCCGCAGGGACGATGATTTGCATCACGCGGACTTCTCACCACATCAACTCCCGAAAAACCGCTGGCAAATACTTCCCATTCACCTTCAGGAATTTGGCCTTTAAACGGAACAAAAACCACAAAGTAACCTTCCTGTGGCTTTGGCGCACGATTCCATGATCCATGGAAAGCGATGAATGCCCCATTTTTATATTTATCGGGAAACATATTTCCGGTATAAAACAAGATATCGTTGGGAGCCATATGAGCTGGGAATGCCATAATCGGATCATCAGCAGCCGAACACCTGTCAATTTTCTGACCGTCACCACCATATTCAGGGGCCAAAACTTTCTTGTTCTGCGCCGGATCGAAATAACAATACGGCCAGCCAAAATTGGATCCGTCTTCAACCAAAAGGAACTCTTCGGCTGGAAGAGCAGCGCTTTGTTCGTCAGTATAGAGTTCAGGGTATAACTGCGATAACTGGTCGCGTCCGTGCTGCATAGCATACAATTTATTTTCAGCATTATTCCATGTTATGGCCACTGCATTCCGGATACCAGTTGCATAACGGTAACCGTCTTTTGCCTGATCCTGATTTAAAATATCAGCTTTAAACCGCCAGATGCCTGCGTGCAGATCGAGTAAAGGACAAGGATCGATTCCGGGTGAACCTTTCGTTCGGTCTTCTACCTGACAGGCATTTGCAGGTGCACCAACCGTCACGTACATATTGCCTTCCTGATCGAATGTCATCGGCTTCGTTTCATGTTGGTTTTGTGCCGAAAATCCAGCTGCAACAATTTCTGCATCTTTCGACGGAATCAACTCGCCTTCAGTCATTTTATATCGGACAATCACGGTATCGGAGCCAAAATAGATGTATCCTGAATGCAGTCCAATTCCTGTACCTGTGTATTTTCCATGATATTTGATTTCATCCGCTCTTCCGTCAGCATTCTGGTCGCGCATGCAAACGATTCCACCATCATTTTTCAAGCGGCTAAGCGAGGCATAAACATCACCATTGCCATTAACTTGAATATGCCTGGTTTGACCAAGGCTATCTGCAAAAATTAGAGCTGAAAATCCTTCAGGAAGTTTCAATCCGGCATTATTTCCATCCGACTTAATTATATTACTGGTATTAGTCTGACATCCAGACAGAAACATCAGGCTCATGATTGCAATAAATATATTTTTCATAGCTAATTTACTTTTAGGTTATTGAATTCGACCAGAGAATTTCATCATAATGTATTAAAACCAAATTCTGGTCCGATTTGTTTAAAAATGATTGAAAATGTCTCACCCTCAAATTCAAATTTAAGCTTTCGCATATGTTTCAGCTTCCGGCAAATCAACTGGGATTTAATGAAAAGGCGGAGTGCGCAATTATTTGGTTTTTTGCTTTTTGGCAAAGTAATGTTGAAGTATTTCTATATCATTGGCTTCTTTAGACAAGGATTCGATTGTATCTGAAGGAATATTTAACAAGTCAAGTAAAATTAAGCCGTCCAAACAGTTATTAAAATTTGGATCGATGTTAAATCCAATGATTTTTGCATTCAGCTTGATGTATTTTTTTAGTAGAACGGGTAAACCTGAATTCATTTCATCCATATCGCCAATGAATTTATCGAGAGTATTAATATCGCTATCCATGTTTTGCATGATGACATTCAGGTAATGATCATCGGTTTTAAATCGGTATGAATTCCGTGGAGAAATGCTTTTTGCCAGTTTCCAATCAAAATGGTGTGCCATGATAAACTTGATAATCATTTCTTTTGAAGTGGATGAATAATCGTCGCTAATACTTACTGGCCCAATTAAATACCGGTATTCCGGATTTTTAAGTGTAAAATATAAAATTCCTTTCCACAGAAGGAATAATGGCAAAGGTTTTCGCTGGTATTCCTTCACAATAAATGAACGTCCTAATTCCATGGTCTCTTGAAGCATTTCAGTAAGATCATCCTTTATCTTGAACAGACTATGAATATAGAATCCACGGATACCATGTTCATGAATAATTTCTGCTCCTTTTCCAATCCGATATGCTCCGGCAATCATTTCGGTTTCTGTATCCCAAATGAACATTTGGTTATAGTAAAGATCAAATTCATCCAGATCAATGCTGCGATTTGTTCCTTCACCAACCTCCCGAAAGCTTATTTCCCTGAGCCGTCCGATTTCCAGCAGGATGTTTGGTAATCGCTTGGATGGGGCACAGTAAACGGTATAATTCTTCAACTTGAACATTAAGAACTCAGTACTCAATTCACTGATTTCCTGAATGATTTTTCCATGAGCTAAAGGTTCTGCTATTGGTTCAATATGTTGTTGTCGCTTCAGTGAATAATTAAAGAACTTTTTAACTTCAATTTTCGAATTCAGTAAATAAGTTCTTGCACGCAAATTTCTACCAAACTGATAGATATCCTGAAATTTATCCTGGTCGGCAACTGACACGGGATTTCCAATTCTGATTTTCACCGGCTTCTTACGCTGATATAAAACTTCAGTCGGCAATTTCATATTCTTTAAAGTAGGATGAATATTTCCCATCAGGTAAAATAGCCGACTGTTATTTCCCCTGAAATGGATAGGAATAACCGGTACTCTCTGTAGTTTAATAAACTTAAGTACAGCGTATTGCCACTGTTTATCCGAAAGAACCCAGCTTGCATCAAACTGCGACACATCACCAGCCGGAAAAAGGCAAAGAATTCCCCCATTTTTAAGATGATCTGAAGTTTTTTCAGTTCCTGATGAAACAATCTGCTTAGATTTTCTTTTTTGAAAAATATCTTCTTCAATGAAATATTCACTAATCGGATCAATCTTTTGCAACAGTTGAGTAGATACAATTTTGAAGTCAGATCGTAACTGACTCAAAATCCGGATTAATAAAATACTTTCCAAACCGCCAAAAGGATGATTACAAACAATTATTGCCGGACCAGATTTAGGAATCCGCTTTTGTAATTCTTTCTGATTATATTTATAATTGATGTTTAGAATTTTGATCAGCTCATCAATAAAATCAAGGCCTTTCTTCTCGCCAATCTTATTATAAACCCGATTTAATTTATCGAAACGAAGTAAAAGCATCAAGAACCTGGCAAAATGTTCGCTACCAATAAAACTTAGTTTTGGATGTGCTTTCAGAATGTCCTTAGGTTTGAAAAGTTCCATATGAATACATAAATTAGTTTTGAGATCAATATAAGAAGCATTTACAACTATTTTTTAGCTTCTTTGTTAATTGAATCATGACATCAAAATGATTTTTTAAAAATGAACATTTTTTTGGTCAATTATTAATGGATTATCTTAATTCGTTTAAAAAATATACTAATTGAATATCCTTTATCAAAAATACGACATCAATCAATGGTTGCCTACCACGCAGAAAGAGGTGGAAGCACGGGGCTGGGACAGCGTAGACGTCATTTTTTTTACCGGCGATGCTTATGTCGATCATCCCTCATTCGGAGCTGCTGTAATAGGACGAATCCTTGAAGCAGAAGGTCTTCGGGTTGCTATTGTTCCTCAGCCCAATTGGCAGGACGATTTGCGTGACTTTAAAAAATTAGGAAAACCAAACCTATATTTTGCAGTGACTTCAGGCAATATGGATTCGATGGTGAACCACTATACAGCCAATAAGCGAAAACGATCGAACGATGCCTACACACCGGGCGGTCGTCAGGGTCAGCGTCCGGATTATGCAGCCACGGTTTATTGCAACATTCTTAAAGATTTATTTCCCGATGTACCTTTGGTGGTTGGTGGAATTGAAGCATCGCTCCGTCGGGTAACCCATTACGATTACTGGAGCGACAAGCTTAAACCTTCGATATTGGTTGATTCCAGAGCCGACATGCTTTTTTATGGCATGGGCGAGAAATCAATTCTGGAATATACCAAGCTGATTCAAAAAGGTGTACCTCCGGAAAAATTAACCACCATTCCGCAAACTGCATTTTTGGTTCCCAAAGGTGGTGAATATGTTTCGAATAAGAAATGGAATACGGTGAAACTGTACTCCATGGAAGAATGCCTGGAAGACAAGAAAAAATATGCAAAAAATTTCATGCATATTGAAGAGGAATCAAACAAGGTGGAAGCCAATATCATTACACAGGAAATTGGTGATCAAATGGTTATAGTTAATCCTCCCTGGCCGCCACTGGAAGAAAAAGAAATTGACCGGTTTTATGATTTACCGTTTACCCGGCTTCCACATCCGCGATACCGGACCAAGGAAGAAATTCCGGCATACAATATGATCCGGCACTCGGTTAATATTCACCGTGGATGTTTTGGAGGATGTACGTTTTGTACCATTTCGGCGCATCAGGGAAAATTTATCGCCAGCCGGTCTGAAGAATCCATTCTAAAAGAGGTGGATAAGCTGGTTTTGATGCCTGACTTCAAGGGCTACATCTCCGATTTAGGAGGACCATCGGCCAACATGTATAAAATGAAAGGCATCCATCAGGAAATTTGCAACAAATGCAAACGTCCGTCCTGTGTTTTTCCTGATGTTTGTAAAAACCTGAATGTTGACCATAAACCGATGCTCGATTTGTACAAAAAGGTACGGCAGCATCCCGATGTGAAGAAAGCTTTTATTGGCAGCGGTATCCGCTACGATATGATTCTGAAGGAAACAAGCGATCCACAGGTGAATAAAAACAACATGGAATACCTGCGCGAAGTGATTAAACACCATGTCTCGGGAAGGCTAAAAGTTGCTCCTGAACATACTTCAGACCAGGTACTTGAATTGATGAGAAAACCTTCATTCAAGCTGTTTCATAAACTAAACAAGGTATTTCAGGAAATCAATAAGGAAGAAGGTCTCAATCAGCAGTTGATTCCGTATTTTATTTCGAGCCACCCCGGTTGCGAAAATGTGGATATGGCCAATTTAGCTGTCGAAACAAAAAATCTGGATTTCAAATTAGAGCAGATTCAGGATTTCACACCTACTCCGATGACTTTGGCAACAGTTATTTACTATACTGGCTATCATCCATATACCATGCAAAAGGTATTTACAGCTAAAAATCAAAAAGAGAAGCTGGCCCAACGAAAGTATTTTTTCTGGTACCAGCGCGAAAATCAGCAGGAAATTAAAAATGAACTGACTCGTCTGAACCGTAAAGATTTGCTGGATGGATTGTTTGGTCAGGCTAAAAAAGTACGGTAAAGAATTCAATGCCAGGGATTCCATCCTTCAAAAAAAGGGATGGAATCCTTACAGATCAGAACAACCGTCCCTGCCAGGTATTCCGTTCTTCAAGTAGCTTTTCGAGTTTAGCAGTGAATTCGAAATTTTTAAGTCCCCATCGCGGAGCTATCAATAAATCGTCAGGAGCTTCGCTGACAAACCGTTCCACAATGATCTGCGGATTGAGCAATTCCAAATACCTGACGCACAAATCCAAATACTCATCCACCGTAAACATCCTGAATCCTGATGCATCCTGAACATATTCATGATACATTCGCGTTCCCTTGTGAACCTGTAGTTGATGAAGTTTCAGGTTCTCAACAGGAAGTTGTGAAATCGCCCTGGCCTGATCTAAAAAATCCTCATCTGTTTCACCGGGTAATCCCAAAATTAAATGAGCACAGTTGTGTATTTTCCGTTGTGCAGTTTCATTCAGAGCCCGTGCGGATTCTTCAAAAAGATGGCCGCGGTTCATCTTTTCAAGACTTGAATTCAGATGCGATTCAACACCAAATTCAATCATAATATAATGATTTAATGCAAGTTCCTGAAGGTAATCTAATGTTTCAGTTGACAAACAATCAGGCCGTGTGGCAATTACAAGCCCAATGACTTCAGGATAATTTAAGGCTTCCTCGTACAAAATCTTCAGACTTTTTAAAGGAGCGTAAGTATTGCTGTACGCCTGAAAATAGGCGAGATACTTCATTGAAGTGTATTTCCGGGAAAAGAATTCAATACCTTCAGTGAGTTGATTGGCAACACTTTTTTCCAAATTGCAATATGCCGGTGAAAAGGTCAGATTATTACAGTATGAACATCCACCCGTTCCGCGTAATCCATCACGATTTGGACAGGTAAAGCCTGCATCGATCGAAATTTTTTGCACCCTGCCGTTGAACTTTCCCCGGTAATAGCCAGAAAAATCATGATATCTTTTAGCTCCACCCCAGAGAAATTGGCTCATCAGAATAATCTATTAATAATTCAACAAAAGTAGCCCAATTTTAAAATACTCAAGCTTCAACTTTTAACGATTGAAACAAAATTAAGCGATCTAAAAACAGTGTTTTTCAGGAACGATTTCGGACTTAAATGGTTCCGACTTGTTTTAAGCGCACGAATAAAAACACTAAAACACAATTATACAGCTATTTAACAAACGCGATTCGATAGAAAAATTGTTAAAAACTCGTTTAAAACTTTTCTACCAGTCGGCGATATCTGCCTGTTTTCTTAAATCCGAATTCATAAATTTATAAAACGATAAACCACGGCTATGTTCAGACCTGAAGATATCAGTCAGATTACTGCACGGGGTAGTAATCTGGAGACTGTAAAACAACAGATTACAAATTTCAAGACCGGGTTTCCATTTCTTCGGATTACCGAATCGGCCAGTAATTACCACGGGCTTATAAAACTATCGGAAAGCGAAATACAAAAATACATCCTCCTGTTTGAAGAAAAAGTTGAGAATGGACTGAATGTTTTGAAGTTTATTCCTGCTTCCGGAGCGGCAAGCCGGATGTTCAAATCGTTATTCACGGCACTCGAAAATTTACAATCCGGAAAGGAAACTGAGGAAGTATTAAAAGATAAGGAAGTTGCCCTGTTTTTTGATCAACTTGGGCAGTTTGCTTTTTACGATGACCTGATAGAGTTGACAACAAAAGAGAATCAGGTGATTGAGAACATTTCGTTACAGGAAATTCTGGAAGGGCTTCTTCTTGAAAAAGGACTGAATTACGGGAATTTACCTAAAGGACTTCTTAAATTTCACAAGTATACCGATAGAAACCGGACTCCGCTGGAAGAGCATTTGGTAGAAGGCGCCTTGTATTCGAAAAGCAACGAAAATGTTGTAGATCTTCATTTTACAGTTTCTCCGGAACATCAACAAGCATTTAGAACATGTGTGGATGAAATTAAACCTCTGTATGAAAGTTTATTTGGTGTTAAATATCAAATTGGCTTTTCGCAGCAAAAATCGGCTACCGACACCATCGCAGTCTCAATTGACAATGAACCTTTCAGAAATATCGATGGCAGTTTGCTTTTCAGGCCAGCCGGACATGGTGCACTGCTCGAAAACCTGAATGATCTGGAAGCTGACCTTATTTTCATCAAAAATATCGACAATGTAGTGCCTGATCAGCATAAAAAGACAACCATCGAATACAAAAAAGCATTGGCCGGAGTGCTGTTAAACCTTCAGGATCAGATATTTTTTTACCAGAAAATGTTAAACGATCACCATCCAACTGCATTGGAAAGTGCTTTCTATGCTGAAGCGGCAAATTTTCTTGAAAACGTTTTAAACATAGCTCCACCAAATAATCAGTACTACAGCGAAAAGACAGAACTGTATCGCTATTTCACAAAAAAATTCAATCGGCCGGTCAGGGTTTGTGGTATGGTTCAGAATATGGGAGAACCTGGTGGCGGTCCATTTTTTGCACTGAATAATGACGGCACAGTTTCTCTCCAGGTCGTTGAAACCTCACAAATTGATATGGAAGATCAGGAGCAGGCAGCTATTGCCAAAAATGCAACTCATTTTAATCCGGTTGATCTGGTATGTGCCATTCGAAATTACGCCGGAAAAAAATATAATTTATTGGATTTCAGTGATCCAAAAACTGGATTTATTTCCAATAAATCAAAGGATGGAAAAGAGCTCAAGGCACAGGAATTACCGGGCTTATGGAACGGAGCGATGTCGGACTGGAATACACTTTTTGTTGAAGTTCCGGCAAGCACGTTTTCACCGGTAAAAACTGTTTCAGATCTGTTAAGAAAAGAGCATCAGGCATGATGACTTAAATCGAAAAGTATTCTTAAATTTGCACCCTTTAATGAGAAGTATATGAACGAGGACGCCAGAGATTTTGAAGACGATAATATTGAGGAGGCTGTAGCACGTTTCAATGAGATGTTGATTACCAATACTTCAGAATATTTTGATGTATTTGAAATTGATGGAATTGTAGACCAGTTCCTGGAAGATGGGCAAATTGAACTTGCAAAAAAAGCGGTCGATACCGGGTTGAAGTTACATCCATTAGCTATTTCCATTAAAATACGTCAGGCCCAGGTTTTTATGCATGAAGGCAAATTGGAGGAATGTCTGGATTTGCTGGATATGGCAGAAAAAATTGAAACGACTAATCCTGACCTTTTTCTTACAAAAGGAGCTGTTTTCACTTTACAGGGAAAACTGGCCGAAGCTGTTTCTGCCTATGAACATGCGCTGCAAATGCCTATTGACGAAATTGACGAAACGCTTTACAACATTGGAGTGTCTTTTGGTCAGGAAGGCGAAACCAATCTTGCAATAAAATACCTTGAAAAGGCCTACAAAGCCAATCCTGATAACGAAATTGTGCTCTATGAGTTGGGATATTACTTCGATAAAGATTCCCAGTTTGAAAACAGCATTGAATATTACAATAAATACCTGGACATCGATCCATTCAATCATTCGGTATGGTACAACATTGGAATTACCTACAACCGTATGGGAATGTTTTCGAAAGCCATCGAATCCTATGATTATGCGCTTGTATTGAACGAAGAATTCCTGCACGCACATTTTAACAAAGCGAATGCTCTGGCAAACAACAATCAGTTTAATGAAGCAATCGAATGTTACCTGGAATATCTTCTGCTTGATCAGGAAAATGACGATGCACATTGCTATCTGGCCGAATGCTACCTGAATACAGACCGATACAACGAAGCGCTTGTAAATTATCAGAAGGCAATCAAACTCAACGAAACCAATGCCAGCGCCTGGTACGGTTCAGGTTTAATCATGTGGTCGGAAGGACAATTAACAGAAGCTCAGGCATTCTTTAAAAAGGCAATTAGTTTAGAGGCGGATAATTCCGATTTCTGGGCAATGAATGCCAAGGTTCATGCAGAGCTTAATGAATTGGATGAAGCAATCGAATCATTTGAAATGGCAACATCGCTTGAGCCCGACAGCATTGAAAACTGGCTCTCTTATTCAGAAATGTTTTATGATTTGGAAGATACCGACCGTGCCATTGAGGTTTTGAGAACAGCCAATAAGATCAACAAATCGAACGCATTCCTCAATTACCGCTTAACTGCATATTTACTCGATAAAAACGAAGAATTAGAGGCCGTCTGCCATTTCGAAAGTGCTCTTAAAATTGATTACAGCAAACAAAATGAACTGTTTGAATTTTATCCGGAAGCATCAAAAAACGAATCAATTACACGGCTTATTTCGCAATATCAATCCATGAAACTTTAAATCGATGAACTTTATTTTGCCAGACATGCCTGAACGGCCTGCAAAACCCAGAGAAAACGGACTGACAATGGTGATGGACAAAGGGTTGAGTATCCGTGAGGCGGAAGACCTATGCGAAATTTCCGCACCATATTGTGATTTGATTAAATTGGGTTTTGGAACATCAATCATTACGAATAAGCTTCTCGAAAAAATCAGGCTGTATAAATCAGCCGGATTAATTCCATATTTCGGTGGAACCCTTTTCGAAGCATTTGCAGTTCGCGATATGATGGACGATTATCGCCGTTATCTGGACGAATTTGAAATGGAGATGGTTGAAGTGTCTGATGGAGTTATGGATTTGGATCATTCACTAAAATGCAAATACATTACTGAACTGAGCAAAAATTACACCGTACTTTCTGAAGTTGGAACGAAACTGAAAGGGAAAGAGATATCGAACGATAAATGGGTTTCGTTTATGCAAACCGAATTACAGGCTGGTGCCTGGAAGGTTATTGCAGAAGCGCGCGAAAGTGGTAACATGGGAATCTACAATGACGATGGATCTGCAAATTTTTCATTGATTTTAGATATTAAAAAAGCGCTTGATCCCGATTTAATTCTTTGGGAAGCACCACTCAAAAACCAGCAGGTTTGGTTCATCAAACTTTTGGGTCCCAATGTGAACCTTGGGAATATTGCCACCAACGAAATTATTTCGCTTGAAACATTGCGCCTGGGTCTTCGTGGAGACACCCTGCTTTCTTTTATGCCTGCAAGGTATAATTGGGATATTTAAGGGAATAAAAAACCCGCCGGGTAAGGTGTGAGGTAATTTTCCGGCGGGGGTTAATAAAAAACTTTCGATAATAAGAAATTCAAGCTGTCATAAATCCAGGACTCAACCTCAACCTGGAGCTTTCCGATGATTCAGAATCTTTTAAACAATACTACACTTCATAGAAAGACTTCGTACTGGAAGTATTCTTTTTAGTAATAATTCTTTCTGCAGTAATTCTTTCGCTTTTTTATTTTCCAAAAATATGGAAAATATCCTTAGATTTAAAAATTCTGTCGAAGGATTATCATTTCAAAAAATAAAATAGCAAGTTTTGTAATCACCTAACAAACTAAATCGATTAAACATGAAAGTCATTTTTTGTAAAATCTCACTTGTAGCAATTATTATTTGCTCATTGACAGGCCTTTCAATGGCCAATGTTAAACCTGCACGCATTTTCAGCTCGAACATGGTTTTGCAGCAGGGACAGGAAAATCCGGTTTGGGGCTGGGCCGAAAAAGGAGAAAAGATCACCATCAGTTTCGCCGGAAAAACTATTACAATAAAAGCTGACAAAGCCGGCAAATGGTCGGCAAAATTACCTTCTCTTGACTATGGTGGCCCTTATGAAATGACGATTAAGGGAAAGAATTCTATTCACTTTGAAAACATTCTGATTGGGGAAGTCTGGATTTGCTCCGGACAATCGAACATGGAAATGCCGCTTGAAGGCTGGGGAGATGCACCAGTAGAAGGCAGTGCACAGACTATTGCTTCAGCTAATTATCCAAAAATCAGGCTGTTTACGGTATCAAAAAAAATATCACAAACTCCGGTTCAGGATTTGGACAATGGTGAATGGCTGGTCTGTTCCCCTGCAACGGTTGCTGCATTTTCAGCTGTTGGTTATTACTTCGGACGCAATTTGAACCAGGAATTAAATGTTCCTATCGGATTGATCCACACTTCCTGGGGCGGAACTGTAGCCGAAACTTGGGCCAGCAGTCAAACCATCGAAAATGATCCTGATTTCAAGGATAAACTAAAAGAACTGGCGGGTTTCGACATGGCAAAATACCACGAACAGAAATTGGCTGCAATAAAAGCCTTGTTGAAGGAAATTCCAACAAAAGATCAGGGTCTGGTTAATGGAGTCGCTGTATATGCCGATCCAATCCTTAATGATGCCAGCTGGGCCGAAATTAGTCCGGCCAAACTCTGGGAAGAAAGTGGCTATGACAATATCGATGGGATTGCCTGGTACCGAAAAACAATCGAATTAACCAGCGAACAGGCAAAAGCAGCCAGCGAAATTAATCTGGGTGCCATTGATGATAATGAAATAACCTGGATCAACGGAATCAAAATTGGTGCGACCAATAAATACAATGCAAAAAGAATTTATTCCATTCCAGCCAACACCTTAAAAGCCGGAAAAAATGTGATCGCGATTCGGGTCGAAGATACCGGTAATGGCGGTGGTTTGTACGGTGGAACCGATGACAAATTCCTTCAGATTGGCGACAAAAAGCTTAGTCTTGCTGATCAGTGGAAATTTAAAGTGACCGAAGCACAAATCAGTTCCAAGGACATTGGTCCGAATGACTATCCTACCCTGCTTTATAACGGCATGCTCAACCCAATTATTCCTTACGGAATTAAAGGCGCAATCTGGTACCAGGGAGAATCAAACGCCGACCGGGCCAAACAATATCAGCGCGTTTTTCCGGATATGATTAAAGATTGGAGAACCCATTGGAATCAGGGTGACTTCACTTTCCTGTTTGTTTCGCTGGCGAATTATATGGAAGCCGCCAAACCTCCTTCTGAAAGTGCCTGGGCCGAACTTCGCGAAGCCCAGACTAAAACACTTGCGTTGCCGAAGACCGGAATGGCCCTGGCCATTGATTTGGGAGATGCAGTCAATATTCATCCGAAAAACAAACAGGATGTTGGGAAACGACTGGCTCTTGCCGGTTTAAAAGTGGCGTATGGCAAGGATATCGTTTATTCAGGGCCAATGTATCAATCGGTCAGGTTCGAAGGGAATAAAGCCCTTATTAGCTTTACTGAAACAGGTGGCGGATTGGTTGTAAAAAACAAGTACGGGTATGTGACCGAATTTTCGATTGCCGGTGCCGATAAGAAATTCGTATGGGCGAAAGCAAAAGTAACGGGTGAAAATACGGTCGAAGTATCTTCTGATGAAGTCAAAAATCCGGTAGCAGTTCGTTTCGGATGGGCCAACAATCCCGATGGATTGAACCTGTACAACCAGGAAGGACTTCCTGCAAATCCATTCCGCACTGACAACTGGCCGGGAATAACCAAATAGTTATAAAATATTACGAAAAGACCGGTCGGTTAATGAAAATAACGACCGGTCTTTCTATTCAATAAATGACATCGTATCACCATGAAAAATCTGCTCCTGATAGGAATTATCTTCTGTGCCTTATTCAACTTTGCGCAAGAAGAAACGACACTTGTAAAACTTTCCGATTCGGTTCCATCGTTCGAATTTGAGAAAAGCCCGGGAACAAAGCAAAACATTTCTGAGTATCAAGGGAAACTGGTTTTGATTACCTTTTTTGCGACCTGGTGCGGTCCATGCCGAAAGGAACTACCTTTTATTCAGTCGGATATCTTCAATAAATACAAGGGAAATCCAAATTTTGAAATCCTGATTTTTGGCCGTGAACACAGCTGGGAGGAACTCAATAAATTTAAGGCAGAGAATAAGTTTACCTTGCCTTTTTATCCTGATCCTGAGCGAAAAATCTATTCGAAGTTTGCCAAACAGTTTATTCCACGCAATTTTCTGATTTCTCCGGAAGGTAAAATTCTTTTTAGCACGATCGGGTTCGAAGAAAAGGACTTTAAATCACTGAAGGAAATGATAGAAAGTCAACTAAAGAAGTAGTGAATGTATTGAATATTCAGGGATTGCTTAATCTTTCCACATTTTTGCCAATGATCACGAGCGCCGGCATTGGTGGTTTTTTAGTTAGGAGCAACTGTGCAATATTTTCTAATGTTCCTTCCAAAGAAGAGGCGTCCATTTGAGATACTTTGCTTAAAATCTGAACTTTTGTTTCAGGAGAAATCTCCTGTTCCATTAGGCGCTGAGCAAGTTTCACCAGCTTATTTAATCCCATGAAAAAGATAATTGGTGAACCCGATTTCAAAACAGACACAAAGGTTTCAAGATCGCAGAAATCGCCTTCACAATAATGACCGGTTCCAAACAAAACCATGCTGTTTTTGCCACGTTCGGTGAGCGGAATCCCGTAAAGCGAAGCAGCGCCAAGAGCAGAAGTCACTCCCGGAATCACTTCATAATTCAGTTTGTTTTCGATGCAAAACCGGATTTCCTCGGCACCACGGCCAAAAATCATCGGATCACCAGATTTCAGACGGACAATTTTCTGACCTTTTGTTGCCAATTCGATAATCAACTGATTAATTCCTTCCTGCCGGTCGGTCTGATCCTGTCCGTCCAGATAGATTTTCCCAACATAAATCTGCTGTGCTTCAGGTTTGGCAAGGCTTAAAATTTCCATAGAGACCAAGGCGTCATGCAAAATACAATCGGCATCCTGAATGCGTTTCAGCGCTTTGACCGTGAGTAATTCCGGATCACCCGGACCGGCTCCAACTATGGATATCAGTGAATTATTCTGCATCAATCTGATGTTTTTTACTTTCGGGCCGGATTAATAGATTCCAAATAATCCATGGGACTGTTGTATCTGAATTGATAATCCAGCAAGCGGATCAGTTTGCTGCTGTCAACAATTTTGAAGGCTTCAACTTCATTCGAAACCAAGGGTTCTGGCAAACCAGAAATACGTGCAGCTTTCCCGTAAAAATCCTTTTTCAATGGATGTACCAGACAGCAGGCATTCAAGGTTTCACCCCATAATTCTTTTTCCAGAATGGCGGAGATTATTGCTATACAATCGTCCTGATGAATCAGGTTTACAGGAATATTTGCTACAGGCTGGATTGATCTCATGAGGAACCTTGCCGGATTGCGGTCAGCACCAATCAAACCACCAAACCGGAGTACGGTGGTTTTAAATTCCGAATGATTCATGAGCA
>CAIPKZ010000302.1 GCA_903865775.1 uncultured Prolixibacteraceae bacterium
AACAATTAGTGACATTCGGAAAAAACTAACCGGAAGAATCAATCAAACCAACAGGATTGAACTTCTTGAAGAAATGTTGCAGCTAATTGAAAACGAAGAAGATAATTCTGTGTATGAATTAACTGACGAACAACAATCTGCAGTTGCTGAGGCTTTGGAACAATATGAAAAAGGAGAATATCTGACCGACGAGGAGGCCGATAAAGAAATAGGAAAATGGTTAAAATAGTCTGGTCGCGTCGTGCCCTGGATGACAGGAAAAGGATTTTCAGCTGTTGGAATGATCGCAATAAATCTCCACTTTTCAGTAATAAACTTAACTCACTATTCAAGCAAACCCTGAGTCTTTTAACCTAATATCCGCATCTTGGTAAGCAGACTAATTTTGGACAGGTTCGAATGAAATTTGTGCGAATTTATTGCATTTTTTATAAACTGACGAATGAACACCTTGTCGTACTTAGTATTTGGGATAGTTACCGGAATCCGGAAAATATAAATCTTTAACCGCCTACATGATCGAAATTCCTCTTCAAATCATAGAACTCGAAAACAACAATTACCACATCCTGATTGAAGGCAACTTTGAGGATGGAACTTCGGCCTGTTGGATTATCGACACCGGAGCATCAAAAAGTGTATTGGATTCAAATCTCAGCCAATTTTACAAACTGACCGATTCGGATAATGAAGACGATTATCAGAGTGCAGGGATTAATCAGGGAATGATGGAAACTTCGGTCGGAAAAATTCACAGAATGCATTTTGGTGATCTGGAATTAACGAATCAAAAAATGGCCCTGATTGACCTGAATCATGTGAACGAAATTTACGAAAAGTACACTTCCTATAAAATCGCCGGACTTTTAGGTGGCGACATTCTGATGCAATATAAATGTACCATCGATTACGAACGCAAAATCATTCAATTTCAGACTTCATAGATTGCCCGGACTGACACCGCATATTCCGGTTAAAAACAAAAAAGAGATGAACTACCGAATGGCGTTTCATCTCTTTTCGTATGTAAAGCTTTCCAAATCTGCTAAAACTATATCGACCGGTAAAATTCGTAATTAATATTTTTGATTTCTTCCAAAGTTGGATAGGGATAAAAAACAATTTCATCCTTCGATCCCACGTAAAACCCGCTTTCTATTGTCCGGAATAAAAGTGATCCGGAAAATACGCGCTGAACGGTTTTCATTTTCTTTTCATATTCTCCGGTCAAAGCTTCAAGACAGTCTTTCAGATGCAAAACGTTTGCAAATGGCACATAATCAACCGATGTATCATGTGGATTAGTTGCAAGGTTTCCAAGCTTTAGTTCAACGAAGAAAAGTTTTGGAAGAACAATGGGAGTTGATCCGTCGGTAAGTCTCTTCAGAAAAGCCGAAGGGACCAGGTCGCTTGCAACTAAAGGCGATACCGGACATAATTCCTGAAAAAGGAACAACCTCTTTTGATCTTCCTTGGTCAGATCATACGAAGTTCTTTTCAACTCCAGAACACGCCCGTTTTCGGTAGCAAGATACAAACTCTTGAGTGCCGTCAAAGGAATCATTTCCAACACCTTGTAAACTGAAAGATAGACCGAATTTTTTGGACTGCCGTCAGGCTTTGCAATACAACGTTTGTTTAAGCCATCCATATCGATCAGATTTTCAATCTGACCGAGGTCGACCTCAAAGAAAATTGCCTGACCTTTATTCCTTTTTTTTGTGCCGATGGAAAGATATTCTCCGAACTCTTTGGGGGGCAGCATGGAAGCAATAAGTGCTTCAGGAGTTGCTGTAAGATAAATAAATTTACTCATAGCTGGTATTTTAGAGATTAATTAAATCCATCGGAAATGTTCGAATCAACTCATTAAAAGCGAATACTACAGTAAATATATACTTTATATTTTTTATAAAATTGAAATGCGTCACTTACTTATTGACAAAATTAATTTCTGAAACATCCAGGCAGAAATTGAGGTATTTTATTCAGAAAAAATAAATATATTTGGCGGCTGAAAATGAATTCCATGAACCTGAAAAAATACCTTTCGAACTATTTCATTCTGCGCATCTGCCTGCTTCTCGCATTGGTAGCATGTGCGATGGTTTTCGATTTGTATCACACGGAAAATCTAAAACAAGCCAATCAAATCCGTAAAATTCCTGTTGCAGATGACTCGGAGACCAATAAAACTTTCTTCTGCAACCAGATTCCAGGCTACAACTTAAAAACCTCAACGACTGAATATTCAGTACGATTCCGCTTTGCATTTTCTCAGGATAAATTTTTGATTCAGCATTATAATTTACGGACATTCCAACTCATGAAAGCTGAAGTTATTCATTCAGGCTTTTGTGCAGTTTGCCCGTTTCATTCCCTTCCCTTTAACCGGGTTCTGTATGCCAGTCCCGACGACACACCTCCGCTTACCTGATTTGGAATTGATCAGCTTTTAGTATCATTCTGTAATAAAAACGGCTTTCCTGAATTTCAGAATACCTGAAATCATTTCTGTCGAAATCAAATATTCCTATCTAATTTATTATTAATAAACAATTTAAATTCAAACAAAATGCAAAACAAAGGTGCAATTAGACTTTTTGCAGTACTCCTTGGATTGATTTGTGTGTATCAGCTGATGTTTACCTTTAAGGCCAGACAGGTTGAGAATGCAGCCAAAGTTTACGCAAAGGGCGACAAACAAAAGGAACAGGTTTACCTTGACTCCATGTCAACTGAAGTAGCCTACAACTTATTAGGTCTCAAAAAATACACATTCAAAGAAGTTAAAGAGCTCGAACTTGGTTTGGGTCTTGACTTACAGGGCGGTATGAACGTTACTCTGGAAGTTTCGGTGGTTGATCTGATCAAATCACTGTCAAACTTCAGCAAAGATTCGACGTTTAATGCAGCCATCCAGAAGGCAAAAGAAAAACAGTTAAAAAGTCAGGAAGATTTTGTAACCCTCTTCGGAAAATCATATCAGGAAATTGCTCCAAACGGCAAACTGGCATCCATTTTCAATACCCTTGATTTGAAAGACAAGGTCAAATACAATTCGACCAATAGTGAAGTGTTGGATTTATTGCGTAAGGAAACAAAAGTTGCCATCGACAACTCGTTCAACATTATTCGTACCCGTATCGACCGGTTTGGAGTAGCTCAGCCAAATATTCAACCACTGGCAACAGCTGGCCGTATTCTGGTTGAATTACCTGGGGTCAAAGACACAAAGCGTGTACGTAAATTATTGCAGGGAACTGCTAACCTCGAATTCTGGGAAACCTACGACAACAGCGAAGTATACCCGTATCTGGCCCAGGTAAATCAGAAACTGGTTGAAATTTTAGCGCTTCAGTCTAAACCTGTTGCACCTTCCGAAGCAGTTGCAAAGGAAACGACAGAAACAGGTGAAAATTCATTGCTCAATGAATTGGATAAAAAAGCGAAAACTGATTCGACCTCGGTGGATAAAAATGCTGATGCAAGAAAGCAATATCCATTATTCTCCATTTTATCACCGAGTTCAAATCAGCAAGGACAGCTATTCCCGGGTGCAGCGGTAGGAACAGCACACTTCAAGGATACTTCGGCAGTAAACCATTATCTCAAATTAGATCAGGTTAAAGCTTTGTTGCCACGCAACCTGTCATTCCGCTGGACTGCAAAAGCTATTGACACGGAAGAGAAATTCTATCGTCTCATTGCGATCAAAATTACCAGCCGCGACGGCCGTGCTCCGCTCGAAGGAGATGTGATTACTGACGCTCGTCAGGATTATGCCGATATGGGCAGCAGCCCTGAAGTAAGCATGACTATGAATAGTGAAGGTGCTAAAACCTGGGCGCGTCTGACTAAGGACAATGTAGGAAAATCGATTGCCATTGTTTTGGATGGTTATGTCCGTTCATTCCCGAATGTAAATCAGGAAATCACTGGTGGACGTTCGCAAATTACCGGTATGGAAAGCATTGAAGAAGCAAAGGATTTGGCAAACATTCTGAAATCAGGAAAAATGCCAGCGCCAGCAACCATCATTGCTGAAAACATCGTTGGTCCTTCACTGGGACAAGAAGCAATCAGCAGTGGTATGTGGTCATTCTTTATCGCCTTCTTATTGGTATTGGGTTATATGTTATTCTTCTATAGCCGGAAAGCTGGTATGGCGGCCAATGTTGCTTTAATTATAAATATATTCTTCCTGATCGGTGTGTTGGCTTCAATCGGAGCAGTATTAACTTTACCTGGTATCGCCGGTATCGTATTGACCATGGGTATGGCCGTAGATGCCAACGTGTTAATCTATGAACGTGTAGAAGATGAAATACTCAGTGGAAAATCTGTCCGGCTCGCAGTTACCGATGGTTATAACGCAGCTTACTCAGCCATCATCGACGGACAGGTAACCACGCTTTTAACTGGTATTGTTCTTTATATCTTTGGTTCAGGCCCAATCAGAGGTTTTGCTACTACATTAATCATTGGTATCCTTACTTCTTTGTTCACTTCGATCTTTATTACCCGATTGATCTTTGAGCGTCAGTTGAGTAAAAACAAGAAAATCACCTTTACTTCGGCGTTTAACAAAAATTGGTTGCGTTTCGTGAATTTTCCATTCATCGAAAAAAGGAAGATTTTCTATTCAATTTCTGGAGCGTTAATCGTTCTTTCGATGATTTCGTTCTTCGTTCGCGGATTTGATAAAGGAATCGACTTTAAAGGAGGACGCACGTATATCGTTCGTTTCGATAAAGATGTAAAAGTAGATGATGTAAAGAGTGCATTATCTCCTGTTTTCAATTCAACTCCTGACGTGAAAACCTTTGGCAATGCCAATCAGGTGCGCATTACGACTGGTTATATGATTGAAGTAAATAACTCGGAAATTGATGAAAAAGTTGAAGGACTTTTATTTGAAGGACTTAAAAAGGCTAATTTTATTGGTGATGTATCTATTGACACCTTCAATAAAGTAAACTTACTGAGTACTGAAAAAGTTGGACCAACCATTTCGGACAAACTGACCAGAGACGCTATTCTGGCCGTATTCTTCTCCCTGGTATTGATCTTCCTGTATATTTTAGTGCGCTTCGATAGCTGGCAATATGGATTGGGCGGGGTTGTTTCGCTGGCACACGATGCCATCATTTGTATGGGAGCTTTCTCGCTGTTATATGGATTCCTTCCATTCTCACTCGAAATCGATCAATCCTTTATTGCTGCGGTATTGACAGTGATCGGATACTCAATCAACGATACGGTAATTATCTATGACCGTATCCGTGAATACCGGCACTTGTATCCAAAACGTGGTGTAGCTGAAACCATGGACCATGCGATGAACTCAACTTTGCGACGTACCTTCAGTACCTCGTTAACTGTGTTGATTGTACTCTTCGCTATCTTCCTGTTTGGTGGAACCTCAATCAAAGGATTTACCTTTGCGCTCTTGATTGGTATTGGAGTAGGAACATATTCTTCCGTATTTAATGCTGCTCCTATTGTTTACGATACGATCACTCAATCGAAAAAATTCAAAAGAACCAAGCAATTGGTTTAATTATCTAAATCCTGAAGCAGGGGTTTCATCCTTCAAATGAGGATTGAAACCCCTGTTTCATTTCCCGGGAATTGATAAACTTATTCCGGCATCTGTTACCGTAGTGCTGAACAAGTTTGTATATTTGCGAAAATATTATCAGGCAAACAATTAATTTTTGTATCATGGGTGGAGGTGAGATAGTACTGATCATTTTTGTTTTTCTGCTGCTTTTTGGAGCTAAGGCTATTCCTGATATTGCGCGAACTTTAGGCAAGGCCATGCGCGAATTTCAGAAAGCTACCAACGAAATTAAACGCGAAATTAATGAAAGCGGCGGCGGAATCGGTGATGACCTCAACGACATCAGGTCAACCATCCGAAACGCCAGAAATGATATTCAGGATGGAGTCAGAAAGCATACGGGCGATATCACAAAAGGCATTGAGGATATTAAAAGCGGGGTGACCAAAGAAACCGATAACCTCTCCAGCACCATTACCAATGCTACAACTACAAATACCGACGCGAAATCAGATTTCAACATTTAGTGTAATCTTTTTAATGAAATACCTCAGCTAATAAAATCCTTCAAAAATAACCTCCGCTTGATCAGAGTCGAAAAAATAACAAAATCGTTTGGTGATCTTCAGGTGCTGAAGGGAATTAATCTGGAAGTACCCGCCGGAAAACTCTATTCGATTGTGGGACCCAGCGGAGCCGGAAAGACAACCCTTCTGCAGATTATAGGCACTTTAAGCCAGCCCGCCTCAGGAAAAATATTTATTGACGGACAAAATATCTCGGTGATGAATGAGCGCCAATTGGCCGATTTCAGAAACCGCCGGATTGGTTTTGTTTTCCAGTTTCATTACTTATTACCTGAATTTTCGGCCCTCGAAAATGTTTGCATTCCGGCATTTATTGCAAAAACCCCTAAAAAGGAAGCCGAACAAAAAGCACGCGAATACCTCGATTTTCTGGGATTATCAGATCGCTTGAATCATAAACCAGGTGAACTTTCGGGAGGCGAACGCCAGCGTGTGGCCGTTGCACGAGCACTCATCAACTCGCCGTCTATTATTCTTGCTGATGAACCTTCAGGAAACCTCGATACCAAAAACCGCGAAGACCTTCACGAACTTTTCTTTACCCTACGCGACAAGTACAAACAAACATTGGTGATTGTTACCCACGATGAAAGTTTCGCTGCCCAAAGCGACTGCATCATCCGGATGAAAGATGGTTTGATCCAAGACTAAAAGAAAGTTTCATAAAAACCTACTACCACCCTGTACTAAAAGTCATATTGTTAGAAGCGATCACTCCTCCTATTATTATAACTCCCATTATGCATACAATAGTTATAACAGTTTTCCCAGAACTTTCTTTTGTATAATCTATTTTCTGAATAGCTGATTTTTGAAGTTTAATAAATTTAATTTCATCAACATCCAGCTTAACATCCAGAAGCAAAGCAGTGTATATATTGATGGCATTGGTATTCTTTCCTGAAAATTGCATTAAATCACCTTCAACATATTCATCCGTAAACTTATAATTGACTAATTTATATGTTCTTTGGGGCGTCTGTAAAATGATATACTTTTTATCGGCACTCATATTTGATGCTTCGTCAATTGATAAAAGCCGGGTAGTTTGACATCCACTGGAAAGGGCAAGAATACAATAACACAACAAAATTGATATAGATTTTTTCATAATCAATAGTTATAAGTCAGGTGTTTTTTAAACACTTCCTTTGGCAAATTTGTTCACAATATCCAATATCCCAAATTTTGAGTTCTGAAATGAAAGTATTCCTTGAAGAAAAGGTCCTTAAATACAACTATTCTTCCTTTATCCAAACCGACCCGATTCAGGTTCCGGCACTTTTTTCGACCAAAGAGAACATCGAAATTGCCGGATTTTTGGCAGCTACTTTGGCTTGGGGCCAGCGGCCAACCATTATCCGGAATGCGCTGAAACTGGTCGGACTCATGAATAATAATCCCATCGAATTTCTGCTTCATACGCCGGAAGACGAATGGGATGTTTTCCTGAATTTCAAACACCGGACATTCAATGGAACCGACTGCATTTATTTCCTGAAGTCACTCCGGAATATATACCAACACCACGGTGGATTGGAACAGGTTTTTACGAAAGGATACCTTTTCGAACAAAGCATTTACGGTGCTTTGGTTTATTTCAGAAAAATATTTTTTGAACTGGAACATCCGCACCGGACTGAAAAACATGTATCGGATGTTGTAAAAGGAGCTGCAGGAAAAAGGTTGTGTATGTTTCTTCGGTGGATGATCCGGACTGACCAGACCGGTGTCGATTTTGGAATCTGGAAACAAATTCCGTCTTCAGCATTGATGCTCCCGCTGGATGTACATACCGGAAACGTCTCGCGTAAACTGGGATTATTGACCCGAACACAAAACGACTGGAAAGCTGTGGAAGAAATTACGGCAAAACTTCGCGAATTCGATCCGGAAGATCCTATAAAATACGACTTTGCATTGTTTGGATTGGGTGCTTTTGAAAAGTTTTGAAAGTAGAATCAGATGCCGGATTTCTCATCAGATGACTTAAATTCATCTGACAAGTTATAGTCCGGAATCAACTCAAATTCGTTTAAAACTGACATCGAATTTTCTTTTACCAGTTCAGATTCAATGGCAAGTTTTTTCCCAAGAATTGCACGGTCCGTTTCTTTTTGAGATTTTTCCATACTTGATTATATAATTTATCCTACTCTCCTTTTCGTACAAACCACACGAAAAAACTTCATCGGCTCCTCATTTTCCAGATGCCTGACAGGCTCATCGATTTCGGTATATTCCACCAAACCAAACGATCGAAACTCCTTTTCAATTGATTCTGAATCATAGAAAAACACGGTCAAACCTTTTTCGATACGATACCGGTTTTTACTAATCAGCTTCCCGTTTCCAAACAATTGGTATTCAGTCGAAACTACCACAAAAACCATAATTCCTCCCGGTTGGAGCTGATTGTAACAATTACCCAGAAATTGCCGGCGTTCATTCTGACTGAGTAAATGAAGAAGGGCATAGCAGAAAATTCCATCGTAAACGGATTCATCAAAAGGCATTTGAGTCACCGAGCCATGATGTACCGAAAATTCCAGTCCATTTTCACGGGAAAGTCGGATGGCAGTTTCCGAAATTTCAATTCCGCTTACGTCAAAACCCTGTTTGATAAAAACACTTGCGTTCCGACCATATCCAATGCCTGGAATCAGGATTTTCCGAAATCCTTTTTGGGCAAATAGCTGGCAGGTACTATTGGCAGAATCAGCTGGCTCAAAGGTCCAGAGCAAACCATTATCTTTATATTTTTCTTCCCAGAACCCGCTCATTTGGTTTAACATTCTATGAACCCATTGTCCAAAATCGAGAAACTATTCATCAGTGTCTGCAGTTCCTTCAGCTTTCAGGTAATCATCAACAACCTCTTTGGCCTTTTCAAAATCGACATTCGAAACGAAAATCTTTACAGAACCGGCACCTCCACCTGCAACAACCCAAGGTTCAAGAACACCCATTCTTTCGTCTTTAAGAAATGCCTCCACTTCGGCATTATCCAGCAAGCTTTTTACCATTGAAGCTTCCCAGTCATTGCCATCAAAAACTTCAACCGGATAGATTTCTTGATTCTTATTCATAATGAGATGTTTTATAGTTTAAATGAAACACAGTCAAATTTAATTCAAAATATCAGGGCAACCTTGCAATTCCACAGAATTTAATCAGCGAAGCTCAGACTTGAAGAGATAAACTATCGTAAAAATTCCGGCTTCACAACCTTTTCAGGAAAATGAATGCCGGAATCTCAGAATCTATTTCTAACCCCTTAAAAATTTATCCTATTTCTCGTGTAATGGCAATGGCTGCAATAGTTCCATCTGCGATGGCGGTTGTGATTTGCCTGTATTTTTTGCTGGTTACGTCGCCTACCGCAAAAATACCATCGATGTTGGTTCGTTTATCTTCGTCTGTCTTGATGTATCCCCATTGATCCAATTCCATCTCCCCACCAAACATTTCGAGGTTTGGTTTTTGCCCGATAAAAACAAAAATCCCGTCCGAAGTCAGCGTTTTCAGGTCTTTCGTTTTCAGGTCTTCTACCTCAACCACCATTTTGTCTCCAGCTTTTTTAAAAGCGCGAGGTTCGTGTGAAAGCATGAAGGTTATTTTTGGGTTGGCAAAGGCTTTTTCCTGAGCAGTTTTATTGGCTTGAAGCTGGTCAAACTGGTGCACTATGGTAATTTTCGAAGCAAATTTCGAAATAAAATCAGCTTCTTCGATGGCCGAATTTCCTCCACCGATTACAACCACTTCCTTATCGACAAAATATTTGGCATCGCAGGTGGCACAATACGAAATTCCCTGCCCTTTGAATTCCAATTCTCCTGGTATGCCAATCCGGTTGGGCGAAGTTCCTGTTGCAATGATGATCCGTTTGGCCCGGATTGTTTCCTGCTCATCGATCATGATTTCTTTTTTCTGCAAATCGACATGAGTCACGTCAACGGCAACTTTATAGGTTGTTCCGCAGCGTTTGGTTTGCTCCGACATGTTGTGCGAAAGCAAGTATCCCGGCTGTGGATCAATAAATCCGGGATAATTCGAAACCATATGCGTGGTTGAAACATTTCCGCCGGGTAAGGCGATATCTACCAAAACGGTATTAATTCTGGCCTGACAAAGGTACAAACCGGCAGTCAGTCCGCCCGGTCCGGCACCAAGTATGGCCACATCAACATTAGTGATTGTTGGTTCCTGAGTTTTCATGATCTCAGAAACCCTTTCTTTTCCAAGAACATGTTTCAACTCCCGAACGATCTCCGAGCGTTTGACTCCACCAGTTAAACGACCGCAAACCTCTTCACCATCCTGATAAAAAAGTAAAGTAGGAGATGATTTCACCCCCAGCTGATCGGCCAAATCACGGTTTCCCTGCCGGTAAATCTTTAGAAATTTGATCTCATTTCCGAACAACTTTTCTAAAGTCTCCAATTTAGGAGCGATAGCTTCACAAGGAGGACATTCGGTTGAATAAAAATCGACAAGCACATTTCCGCCAGTCAATACTACTTTTTCGTAATCTGATGCAATTATTTCTTTCATGGTTTTTTATTAAAAATATAACGCAAAGCCGCCAAGTCGCTTATAATTAAATGTTAAACCTCGCGTCTTTGTGTCTTCAAGTTTTGTTTCTATTCTTCATTGAAATAATGCCCAATCCCCAGTTCAAGAAGTTCAGTCACCGGGCGACAGTCATGACTGTTGAGTGAGCCGTTGTAGTTTTTCGCCATGGATGCGCAACCGCCGCCGCAAATCAGGCTCAGGTTGCAACTTTGGCATTTCGGAATGGATAAAATATCGCGCTCCTGCCATTCTTCAACAGCGATGGTGTTTTTTCTGACTTCAGGATAAAAAGTACCCAGACTTTCGCCTTGTTTTCCAACGGTTGCTGTGCAAGCATAAACATTTCCGGTAAAATCGAATGCCCATTCGGTTTTGGTTCCGGTGCAGGCATCAAAAAGAGGCGCGGGCATTTCGCCTTGTTCGAACAAAAATTTTGAAACTGAAAATGCCGGCTGGTGAAACTCGCTGATGTGAGGAAATTCCTCCAGCAAGTTGTATAAATCCTGATACAATTCGAGCCTCGAATATAGTTTCTTCTGGTTAGCCTGGCATTCGTGCAACTCGTAGTTCCGGCCCAATTGGGTTTTAAACAACGGAGATGCGGTCCAGCCTTTATCAATTGCAAATTGTGCCAAATCGGGCAGATTGTCAATATTCTGTTTGTCGACAACCATGCGGAGATTGACTGGAATATTGTTTTCAAGCAGAAGGTCTACACCACGAACGATGCGATCGAAAGTTGGATTCCCGCCTTTCAGGTATCTGCGCTGGTTATGTATTTCGCTGGTTCCGTCAAGCGTCACCTGAATTTCGCGAATAATTCCTTTTTTCAGAATCGGGATATATTCTTCCAGATGATACCCATTGGTCACAGCAGCGATTTCGAGATTGTGCTCTGCAGCTTTCTGAATAATATACTCAATGTTTTCCTTGTGGCGCTGGGCATTCATAAAAGGTTCACCCCCAAAAATGGTGATGTATTTTCTTCTTCCGGAAAACTCTTTCAGGATATAATCAAAAAATGAGTCAGTAACTTCCTTTGACAAAGCAACAGGTAAAGCTTCGTAACCAGCCTGATAGCAATACGAACAATCGAAATTGCATGAATAATTGGTCACAAAGAATATCTGAACTTCGTCCTTTTCACGGTCATCCAAAAACTTCAGGTACTTTTCACGAAACAAACGTTTTTCCTGAACCGAATCAACCAGGTAGCCGTTTTCAATCAGTTCTGGATTACTTTGGTTCGGATGATTAAGTTGTTCAAAAGTTTCTTTATCCAGAATATCTGCATGTCCTGATAAGGCATTCACGATGAACCAATTATCGGAATCTTTAATTTTTGAAGTGATGTTGTATTTGGAAAGTTGCATTTGAGATTTGAATTAAAATTAACGATCAACGATTAACGATTTTAGATTGCAAACTTCAGAACACTTCTTTAATCGTTAATCATCAATCGTTAATCATCAATCGAGGAAGCCTTAATCATGGCATCCGGCAATAATCTGTGATTGTTTGGCACAACATTGTGCCTGTTTAATCTGACCTTTCTTTACTTTTTTCACTAAACTTTTCATAATTCTAATATTTGGTGTTGATTAAACTATGGAGTTAAAAGTACTCATTATGAACCTAAGTTCAACATCGAATACCTAAAGACTTTAAAAAATAGGATATTTCTTCCTGAAAATAACATATAAAGACGCACCACTGTGAGTCTCATCAAAAGTAATGATCAGCAGCAACTGTATTCATCCTTAATTGCTGTAATGGTGAAGCTCGAAACTTCAATTTTTCCTTTCGGATAAGGTTGGCTTTCTTCCAGAATCTGAAAACCTTTAAAACCTGATGTTTTGATGATATCAATGTATTCAGATTTGGTTATTGAACCGGCCCAGCATTCGGCAACCGCAATCGGATCGTTAGCGTATTCTTCAGGAACTGGTTCATTGGAATAAATATCGCTGATTACAAAGCGTCCGCCATTTTTTAGCAGCCGATAGATTTCAGCCCAAACCTTGGTCTTATTTCCGACATGATTCAAGGTACAGTTGGATATAACCAGATGTGCGATTTCATTGTCCAGCGGAATTTGCTCTAAATCAGCGAGGATAAACCTGACATTTTCGACACCCATTTTAGAAGCAGTGGCAGTTGCTTTGCGGATCATTTCCTCAGTCACGTCAATCCCATAAACAAAACCGTCTTCGCCAACTTCTTCGGCAAGACGTAAAACGTCGGTTCCGCGACCGCTCCCCAAGTCAATACAAACCTCATTCAGTTTTGCCTCACTTTTATCAACTGCTCCTCCGCAAGAAAGACAACAAGAATCATTTGCCAGTGCAGAGTATCGTCCTGCTATTTCGATTGTATTCATAAAGTTATAATTTACAGTACAAATATATACATATTACATACACATATCTATATTTTTATATATATTATTTCAGAGTTTAAATGAGTCCAAATTCTTTCCTTTCCATAATCATATCCTGAAATCGAATTTTCCGTTTTGAACCTCATTTAAGCCCTTGAATTTCTCTAACAACTGAACAAATAATCAACAAATTCAAACTTTTATTAACTTTTTATGCTCAAAATTCCATGAACTAATTACTTTTGAATTATATCTGAACTGCAAAATAATTTCATTTTTAGTATATCATATTAAATTTCACCATCTTAGCTAAAATAATACATCGATAATTTAAAAACTACCCAGTGGGAATATTAAAAGATAAGCTTTCAAGTTATGATGTCCCTCAAAAAGTAATGCAGGCTGGCATCTATCCCTATTTCAGGGAAATAGAATCTGATCAGGACACGGTAGTACAGATTAATGGCAAGAAAGTTTTAATGTTCGGATCGAACAGTTACCTCGGACTTACTAACCACCCAAAAGTCAAGGAGGCTGCAAAAGCTGCCATCGACAAGTATGGGACCGGTTGTGCAGGTTCACGGTTTCTGAACGGAACGCTTGACATCCATATTGAACTCGAAAACAAATGTGCCAGTCTGGTAAATAAAGATGCAGCCCTTTGCTTCAGTACCGGATTCCAGGTAAATCTTGGAGTGGTATCAATACTTGCCGGCCGTCATGATTACCTCCTACTTGATGAACTCGACCATGCTTCAATCATTGAAGGAAGCAGGCTTTCGCATTCGAAAGTACTCAAGTATGCCCATAACAATATGAATGCGCTTGAAGCCAAGTTGAAATTATGCC
>CAIPKZ010000303.1 GCA_903865775.1 uncultured Prolixibacteraceae bacterium
CGCTTTGTATTTTGCCAAAGTTGGATTCAAATTCTGATATTTTAATTTAAATAGAGCAATCCTGAAGGATTTAACTCTTCTGAAAACCGCCGTAGCACATAGAAACAAAGTGCTGCCGGCGGTTTTTTTTTGCGTAAAATATTTAAGCTATTTCGGTTTTGATTTCCCAAAGAACTGTATTGTTTACTTTTAATTGATTAAATTTGTTCTGAAGTACAACTTGTTACGCTGCAAGTGGCAGTTCCGCCGAAAAAACAGATTTTATAATTGCACTTGCTGTTATCACTGTGTTTAGGTACTGAACCACTATTTTAAATTCTGCATTTTCTCATTTTACAACTTTTAATCGGATTCGCGATGAGAAAGAAAGTCATACTCAAAATTGCTCTCATTTATCCGTTTTTTGTCGGGATTTTCCTGTTTTTACCGGCCGGCTCGCTCTGTTATTGGGAAGCATGGTTGTATGCAGTGGTTTTGATCATTCCCATGATGATTACCGCAAACTATCTGGCTAAACACGATCCGGCGCTACTCGAACGCCGCTTGAAAATGAAGGAAAAGGAAGAAAAACAAAAACGGATTGTAGGTTTGTTTCGCCTGCCTTTTTTACTTGGATTTTTAATTCCGGGATTTGACTATCGGTTCAACTGGTCAGAAGTTCCAACTGCACTGGTAATCATAGCCAACGGGATGGTTTTCCTCGGTTACCTGATTGTCTTTCTTGTTTTCAGGGAGAATACCTACACTTCACGAATCGTGGAGGTGGAGACCGGTCAGAAAGTGATATCAACCGGACCATATTCGATCGTTCGCCACCCCATGTATGCCGGAATGATACTCATGTTTTTATTAACTCCGCTGGCTCTCGGTTCCTTGTGGGGACTTACCATATTTTCATTTCTGCCGGTAATTTTAGTTTTTCGGATATTGGACGAAGAACAATTTTTGCGAAAGGAATTACCAGGCTATTCCGAATATTGCCGGAAAGTGCAATGTCGTCTGATTCCCTATGTTTGGTAGGAATACCTCTCTTAAGCAACAGGGGTAGATGATTGGCTTTATTTGTACTTCAGTAATTTGACTAAATTTTGTGATTTATTCGTAGAGATCTGAAGTAAATAAACGCCTTTTGCCAAAGAGCCCAGATTGATTGATGAATGACTTTCATCCGGAGTAAAAATCCTTACCAGTTGTCCACTGGAACTGTAAAGTCGGATATTTGTCTCAGCCAGTGAATTGCATTTAATTTCAATGATATCTGCAAAAGGATTTGGAAATACGCTTATAAAATCAGTAGTGGCTAATTCAGGCTGAATAATTGATGAGGTATCATAAGTGTATGTCCATCTGGCACCATTTTCCCATTTGCTTTGTTCCGGTAACCAATCCATGATAAGCTTTTCTTTTACTGAACCATTGGAATCATACGTTTGGAACTCCTTCCAGGAATCGAGCCAACTGCCTTCAACCCAATCCTGTCCTAATGCTTCCTTTACTGAACCATCTGGATTATAGCTGAGTATTGAATTCATGTTATTGACCCATTCGCCTGCTTCGTCATTTTCGGTTAAAACTGAAACGATATTTTTAGAAGAATTATACGTATTGGTCGATCGCATTTGGTTTTTCCATGTTCCTGATTCGGTATTCCACATTTGCATTATCGTCTGATTTTCTGTTCCGTCTGAATTAAAAGAATAAATTATTTGCATGAAATTACTCATTTCCCCGAAAAATCCGTTTTTGGAAAGCTTATTAACAAGCATACCATTGGCATTGTAGGTGTTGGTAGAAATCGATACATCCATCCATTCAGTATCCATCCACATCTGCATTTTTTCTGTTAATATTCTGTTTGATTCATCATAGGTATAAATGGTTTTTTGAGAGTTCACCCAATTGTTTTCATCATTGTTCCACATTTGGGTAATGCTGTAATCAATCATCGAATTTGAGTTTAACGTATGTGTTGTAACCGTTTTATCCCAAATACCAAAAAGTTCATCCCATAATTCAATAGTAGCCTTAATTATATTTCCCTTACTGTCAAATGCATTGGTAAACTTTGAAGTAGCTTTCCAATTGCCATCAACCCAGTCCTCCATGACCATTGTTGAATACTTTTGAGCCGAAAGGTCAAGTGAGAACCAAAAACAAAACAAAAAGATGTAAATAATTGATTTCATAGCTTTTAGTTTTAGAAGAGTTTTAACTAAACACATATTGGTATCTAAATATACAAAAAAAACTCGTTTTTTTTTGTATATTTTAGTGGTGAAATTGTTGGAATTGTTCTCTCTGAAAGCCAGAATGGATGTTCTGATTCAAGCGGATTAATGGCCGTTTGAAGTGCCAGTCTTTAACGAATTAGATCACCTGAAATGCAGAAGTAATGAATGCTTGATCCTCATTACTCAGCATTTTTCAAATCACCATATTCTTTTTAGTCTTCAAGTTTTTCGTAATGAAAACAGATTATTCTTCATAGCAGCAGGACTTATCAGGATTTATATTTTAACTTAGCCACAGTCAAAACTTATCAACAACAGGGAGTTGACCACGATGAAAATCAATATAATTCTGAATATTCAGAGCACCTATGAACCCAAAAACCAAGGAACTTTTATCTGCATTAATTGGTGCATGTCTACGTCCAAAAAGTGCATGCTCAGTATATTCTAAAATAATCCAATGAAACCACAAACGAGTAATCGTGCTCTGCTTTTAATTCTCTTGTTTTTTCTGTCGATTGCTGGGAGGGCCGGGCAAAATCATCCGGATTTTAAAGTCATTGCCTTTTACTCGGGTAAAAGCGATCAGGCCCACATTAGTTTTGTGCACGAGGCCAATCAATGGTTTTCGAAGATAAGTTCCAAAAAACATTTCAGTTATCAGGCAACTGACGATTGGAACAAACTTAATTCTGAATTTCTTTCAGGATTTCAGGTGGTTATTTTTCTGGATACACGTCCAGATCAACCCAATCAGCGAAAGGCATTTCAGGAATATATGGAAAAAGGTGGGGCATTTATGGGTTTCCATTTTTCAGCCTTTGCCCTCACTCCATCCGATTTTCCTCAGGATTGGAACTGGTATCATAACCAGTTTCTCGGATCGGGCGAATATGGAAGCAACACCTGGAGGCCAACTTCAGCTATCCTGAAAGTTGAAGACCGGAAGCATCCTGCCATGAGACATCTTCCTGAAAAATTCAAGGCACAGCCCAACGAATGGTACCGCTGGAAAAATGACTTGCGAACTAATCCGGATATAAAAATCCTGGTGTCGATTGATTCAACCAGCTATCCGCTGGGAACTGGCCCCAAGCTTTATGAAATCTGGCATAGTGGCTATTATCCGGTGGTCTGGACCAATACCAAATACCGGATGATCTACCTGAACATGGGTCATAATGACATTGACTACGAGCACAATACAAATAAGGAATTGTCGTTTTCTTTTCAGAATAAAATTCAGAATAAAATGATTTTGGATGCTTTGGTATGGCTGGGAAGGAAATAAGAAATAGAAAATCACATTTCTCAATGATGTATTAACCATGAAAAAAACCTTTGTTTTCTCTGTTTTACTGGCTGTTGTTATCGGTATTGCGATTGCTTGGATTGACTCGCGTCCGAATTGGGACGATACAGGAGTTTCAGTTTTTATGGTTTTAGTTGCTTCATTACTTTGTGGATTCCTTGCTGCTCAAAGACCATGGCTTATTGCATTGGCTGTTGGTATCTGGATACCGCTGTTTGGAATAGTGTCCACCCAAAATTTCGGAAGCCTGTTGGCATTGCTCCCTGGTTTTTCCGGAGCATATGCAGCTTATGGTTTTAGAAAAATGATCAATGGATCCTGAAAAACTTGTACTTTGCCGGATGATTGATATTCCTTTATTTTAGACAAAAACCTATGAACTCTCGCGAACGTGTTTTAAAAGCTTTCAAACGGATGCCCGGATTGCCTGACCGGGTACCTGTTCAGTTTGATTTGTGCCGGAAGTTGGCTGATCATTTTGGAAAAGAGTTTGCAATTCCGGTGTATTACACCGAAAACCTGTATGAAGATGTGACTTACCGTATTAGTGCCAACGAATTGCGGGTAGCCATGGGAAGCGACGTGGTCGTTACAGGTGCTTCTGTTTCGGACGATTTCCGGATCGAAAAAGATGCCGATGGAACCTGGCTGAACGAATACGGAATGCGGATGCGGCAAGGCGATATTTATGTGGAAGTGGTTGATTATCCACTTGCACATGCTGAAACGGAAGCAGATATTGAAGCTTTTCAGTTTCCCGATCCGGATGCTCCCGGCCGTTTTCGGGACGCTGAGGCGTTAGTAAAAAAGTACAAAAACGAGTGCCTCATTTTTGGCGATATTGAAGTAACAGTGTTTTCGCTGGCACACCAGTTGGTCGGTATGGAGAAACTGCTGGTCGATATGATGATGGAAACCGAATATGTGATACCACTGTTCGAAGCTTGCGCCGAATTTCAGACCCAAATTGGATTACGACTCATCGACAAGGGTGTGGATGCCATCTGGTTTGGCGACGATTTCGGAACACAAACCAGCCTGATTATTCCTCCTGAAACTTTCCGGGATCAACTGAAGCCGATTTATACGAAGATGGTTAATCGGTTTAAAGAGGCGAAACCGGATATTATTCCTATTTTGCATTGCGATGGAGCAGTTGTAAGTCTGCTCGATGATATCCGTGAGATCGGCTTCGAAGTTTTCAATCCGGTTCAGCCCGGCGTTCCGGGGCATTTGCTTCAGGATATGAAAGATAATTTTGGCAATCAGTTTGCTTTCTGGGGAGCAATCGATCAACAGGACCTTTTACCAAACGGAACCGATGAAGAATTGGAACGCGACATCGCCGAAAAAATCAACATCCTTGGGAAAGGTGGTGGCTACATGATCGCCCCGGCGCATATCATTCAAAATGATGTTTCGCCTGAACGTGTGTTGAAGTTTATTGAGTTATGCAAAAAATATGGATCCTATGAAACTTGAAAAGCTTTTTTACACCCGCTATTTTCGACCGGGAAAGTTCTCGGAATTTGGACATTAACTAAAAAGATAACGACTATGAAAAATTTAATTAAGCGGCTGCTTCTGTTAACTATTCTTTTTCAGCTATTTGGCTGCAAAGTAGAAAAGAAACCGGTCGATAAAATGGACTGGTGGAAAGATGCCAAGTTTGGTATGTTCATTCACTGGGGACTCTATTCGGTTCCTGCCGGCGAATATAAAGGCAATCCGGTTGGAGGTATTGGCGAGTGGATTATGAATAACGGGAAGATTCCGGTGAATGAATACGCTCAATATGCTACCCAATTTAATCCAACTGATTTTAATGCCGACGAATGGGTGAAAATGGCTAAAGAAGCTGGTATTAAATATATTGTAATTACATCAAAGCATCACGATGGTTTTGCGTTGTTCGATAGTAAAGTCAGTAATTACGACATTATCGATGCTTCGCCTTTCAAAAGAGACATCATGAAAGAATTGTCCGAAGCCTGCAAAAAACAGGGAATGCCTTTGGGGTTGTATTATTCACAGGCACAAGACTGGAATGCTCCTGGTGGCGCTGCTTTTGGCGGTCATTGGGATCCGGCTCAGGATGGAGATATGGACAAGTACCTCGACGAAAAGGCGGTTCCGCAGATTTCTGAAATCCTGAATAACTATGGCGATATCAAAATATTGTGGTGGGACACTCCGATACAAATGACACCTGAACGGGCGGCTAAATTTATGCCCGAGCTGGCGAAACATCCGGCCCTGATTTACAACAATCGCTTGGGTGGAGGCTTTTCCGGTGACCTCGAAACTCCGGAACAATACATTCCTGCAACAGGCATTCCGGGTAAAAACTGGGAATCGTGCATGACCATGAACGACACCTGGGGTTTCAAAAAGAACGATCAAAACTGGAAAAGTTCGGAAGTACTGGTTCGGAATCTCATCGACATTGCCTCAAAAGGCGGAAATTATCTGCTGAATGTGGGACCAACCCAAATGGGATTAATTCCTGACGCTTCGGTTGAGCGCCTGAAAGAAATCGGAACCTGGATGAAAGTCAACGGAGATGCAATTTATGGAACACATCCAAGCCCTTTTAAACTGTTGGATTGGGGTCGTTGTACACTTAAAAAAGTGGGCGATAAAAACCTGATTTATCTTCATGTTTTCGATTTTCCTGAAGATGGAATCCTGAAAGTTCCGGGCCTGGCCAGTGAAGTGAATGCAGCTTATTCCCTGAAAAATTCCGGGACAAAACTTCAGGTTGAAAACACAGGAAACTACATGAAAATTAATCTTTCAGGAGTTGAGAAAGACCGGTTTGCCACTGTAATTGTACTTGAAACAAAAGACGTTGTGGTAAATAATAGTCCTGAAATTATTGCGGATTACTCCATTTTCATCGATCAGGCTGAATTCCGGATTACCAGCGATATTCCAAATGCGGTTATACGGTTTACAACCGACGGTTCAATTCCGACCAATGAATCGGCAATGGCCGAAGGCATAAATACGGTATCTGCACCGACTTCATTTGTTGTAAAAGCAATATGCTTTAAAGACGGAAAAGCAATCAGCGGACTGACCGAAAAAAGTCTAACTAAAGAAGTCCCAGCTCCGGCTGTAGCATTTCAGAAAAGCAAAACTGGTTTGCAATACAGTTATTTCGAAGGAAAATGGGACAGATTACCAGATTTCACCGCCTTAAAACCTGTAGATAAAGGAATTGCTAAATCCATTGATTTGACGATGAAAAAGCGGGATACCGAATACGCAATGGTATTTAAAGGTTTTCTGAATGTTTCTGAGACAGGAGTTTTTCAATTTTCACTCAGTTCAAATGATGGATCGAAACTAATTATTTCCGGAAAAACTCTGGACAACGATGGACTTCATGTCATGGAAGAAAAAACGATGGATATTGCTTTAGCAAATGGTTTGCATCCGGTTGAGGTTCAATTTATGCAGGCTGGTGGAGACGATGGATTAAAATTGGAATGGAAAACAAAAGGGAAAGATCGGACAGCAGTCGATCAATCGCTTTGGGTGTATTAATAAAAGTAAAATTGAAGCCATGCAGCATATGAAAACGTTTCTGATTTTAATTTTTAGTTTCTTTTCTCTGGTATTGAAAGCTCAGGATGAGGTTTTTCTGTTTTCTTATTTTGTTGATAATGGTCAGGATGGATTGCATCTGGCATACAGCAACGATGGGATGAAATGGACGGCATTGAACGATGGGAAATCTTATCTGGCTCCAACAGTAGGAAAGGATAAGCTGATGCGCGATCCGTTTATCCTTCAGGGGAAAGACGGATTGTTTCACATGGTTTGGACGACCGGATGGTGGGATCGGCAAATTGGTTATGCCTCGTCGCCCGATCTGATTCACTGGTCAGAACAAATGGGAATTCCGGTGATGGATCGTGAGCCAACGGCCCGAAATAGCTGGGCTCCGGAAATGGTTTACGATCCGGCCAACAAAAATTACATCATTTTCTGGGCAACAACGATTCCAGGTCGTCATTCAGATGTGGCTTCTTCCGAACAGGAAAAAGGTCTGAACCACCGGATGTACAGCACCAAAACTGCTGATTTCAAATCATTCAGCCCAATAGAGTTGTTTTACAATCCTGATTTTAGCACGATCGACGCAACAATTCTTCCGAAGAATAACAAGTTTTATATGTTTCTGAAGAATGAAAATCCGAATCCGCCGGAAAAGAATATCCGGATTACAGTTTCTGATCAGGCTTCAGGACCATATCCGTTAAAAGTTTCGGCACCGATAACCGGCAAGTATTGGGCTGAAGGGCCTACTGTACTTGAAGTGGGTGAAGAAGTTTATGTGTACTTCGATAAATATATGAATCATCAATACGGAGCGGTTCGTTCCAAAAATATGACTGACTGGGAAGATGTTTCCGACCAGGTTTCATTCCCGGAGGGAGTCAGGCATGGAACTGCTTTTAAGGTGAGCAAGGCAATTTTTGATGCGCTAAAAAAACCTGAATAGTGATTTTGTATGTGCGACATTTTGGAATCTGATTGTTTACCTGATGAATTGAGCAGCAGATTCATCGAGAAACCAGGATAAATCATCGCTAACCGGATGAATATGTGATGCCGGAAGCAGCTTCGCTTTTTCCTGATGGGCCCAAATCTCCGAAATTCGATCGGCTTTGTTTGCTCCGGTTACCAGAAAACAAACTTTGTTGGCATAATTAATTACTTTCCCGGTAAGTGTTATCCGCTTCTGTTCGCTAAGCGGATGAAAAGTTAACTCGCAAATTCGTTCTGAATTTAATAATTCCATGTGATTGGGAAAGATGGAAGCTGTATGGCCGTCATCGCCCATCCCGAGCAGAATCAAGTCAAATACCGGCCAATTGTCTTGCAGAGAAAGACTTTGCTGAATTTCTTCGGAATATTCAATCTCTTCAGTTTCTGAATTATTTTCGCCTTTGATGCGGTGTATATTTTCTTCCGGGATGCAAATCTGAGAGAAAAGTAATTTTTCTGCATTGCCGAAATTGCTTTCCGGTTTATCGGGTGGAACCATACGTTCGTCGACCCACCAAAAATGCACTTTTTGCCAAAGTGCTGAATCTGAATATTTTTTAGCCAATACTGAAAATAATAAATCCGGAGTTTTACCGCCTGAAATGGCCAGATGAAAATCCCTTCCGGAGAAATTTGCAATTTGGTTCATCAGTTCAACGGCAAATTGCTCAGCTAATTCTTCCGGAGTTTTGAAAATATGAAGATTGTTTTTCATGCTTAAAAAATTAACTACCGAGTTTCACAAAGAAGAAATCAGAATGACTTTTTCCCTTCTCCCTTTTTCCCTAAAGTTCGCAGTATTCGCCATCGTGTGCCAGATTTTTACATGGAAAGCGCCAGACACTTTCTTCCATCAACTGATCTACTACTTCCGGGCCCCAGGTTCCGGCAGGATAGCTGTAAATTGGAATATTTGGATTGTTTTGCCAGGCATCCAGAATGGGCTGAACAAATTCCCATGCTTTTTCGACTGCATCGCCACGTGAATATAAGGTGGCGTCGCCTTGCATGCAATCGAGCAACAGACGGCCATAAGCCGAAGGAAGGTACACATCTGAAAGATCGCTGTAATGGAAATCCATATTTACAGTTTGTACCCTGAACCCGGCTCCCGGAACTTTCATGCCTATTTTCAGCAAAATTCCTTCGTCGGGCTGAATCCGGAGTACCAACTGGCTGTTTGACTGATCGGTATCAGATGTAGTTCCGAATAAATGGTGTGGTGTATTTTTGAAATGGATGACCACTTCAGTGACCCGTGCCGGCAATTTCTTGCCTGTCCGGATGTAAAACGGAACACCAGCCCAGCGGAAATTGTCGATATAGAATTTCATGGACAGAAAAGTTTCAGTTCTCGACAACGGATCAACTCCGTGTTCTTCGCGGTAGCCTTTTATGAGTTCGTTTCCGATGTGCGACTGGGTATATTGCCCACGGATGACATGCTTTTCAACCTCAGTTTCAGCGATTGGCCGTAACGACTGAAAAACCTTGAGCGTTTCGTTACGGATGGCATCGGCCTCAATAACTACCGGAGGCTCCATGGCAACCAATCCAACCAGTTGCATCAGATGATTCTGAACCATGTCGCGCATAGCTCCCGAATGATCGTAATAGCCGCCACGATCTTCAACACCAAGTGTTTCGGCGGAAGTTATTTCAAC
>CAIPKZ010000304.1 GCA_903865775.1 uncultured Prolixibacteraceae bacterium
GACCGTGGTGCTCAATGCACAGCCTGCATCGGATGTGGTAATCAGCTTAACCAGCGGCGATCTGACTGAAGGAACGCTTTCGGTAACCACGCTAACCTTTACCCCGGCAAACTGGAACACTCCGCAAACAGTCACGGTAACCGGTGTGGATGATAACATCATTGATGGAAACATTACATACAACATTACCCTGAGTGTGGTGGACGCCAGTTCGGATAATAACTTCGATACCCTGGCCGATCAGACGGTTTCGGTAACCAATACCGATAATGATTCGCCCGGCTTTACCATAGCAGAAAGTGGGGGCAGCACCGGAACTTCCGAAGCAGCAACCAGCGATGCATTCACCGTGGTGCTCAATGCACAGCCTGCATCGGATGTGGTAATCAGCTTAACCAGCGGCGATCTGACTGAAGGAACACTCTCGGTAACCACCCTCACATTTACCCCGGCAAACTGGAACAGCCCGCAAACAGTCACTGTAACCGGTGTTGATGATGCAATCCTTGATGGAAACATTAACTACCAAATTACCCTGAGTGTGGTGGACGCCAGTTCGGATAATAACTTCGATACTCTGGCCGATCAGACAGTTTCGGTAACCAATACCGATAATATTGCACCAACAGCGGTGAACGATACCAAATCAACCAATGAAGATGTTTCAGTTACAATTAACGTAACAGCAAACGATACCGATTCAGATGGAATAATTAATGTATCTACAGTCGATCTGGACCCTGCAACGGCTGGAATTCAAAATAGCTTTACTGTTGCATTCGAAGGAACATACACTGTAAATAATTCAGGAGTCGTCACCTTTACTTCTGTTGCCAATTTCAACGGAACAGCCACAGCTATCAATTATACCGTGAAAGACAATAGCGATGCAACTTCGAATATTGCAACTTTACGAATAACGGTAACTCTGGTCAACGATTCTCCGATAGCATCGGCACTCCATGTGATAAGTCCGGAAGATACTCCGGTTAATGGAACAGTTGCTTCAAATTTCTCCGATGTTGACGGTGATTATTTGATCGTGACCGAATTTGTTATTGAAGGAAATACGTATTCAGCAGGAACTTCCGTACTCATTCCGAACAAGGGAACTCTGGTGATCGAACAAAATGGTACATTCAAATTCATTCCAGTACAAAATTTCAATGGAATTTTACCGACTATCTCTTATACAATTAGCGATGGAAACGGAGGAACGGGGAATGGTGACCTGTTCATCAGCATTGAGAGCGTAAATGATTCACCGGTTATGGTGGATGAAAACCTGACTGTTTGCAGCAGCAATATCCTGACAGGAAATATACTCAGCAACGGCGATATTGATCCTGATGGTACTCTTTTGACAGTAAACACAATTCCTGTAAATGGTCCGGCCCATGGAACATTCAGTATAGCAAGTGGAGGCGCATTCATTTATACTCCGGAAGAAGGATATAATGGACCCGATCAAATTACACTATCAGTCTGCGACAATGGTAATCCATTGCCAAAAGCTTGTTCAACCGATGTAATTCAGATCAATGTAATTCATGCGGTTCTTGCCGATGCCGGAACAGATGCAGCAATCTGCGAAGGATCAGCTTATTCGCTGAATGCCTCGACTGTTTCCAATGCAACCAGCCTGATCTGGACTACCAGCGGAACAGGTACGTTCAGCGATGCATCAGCTATTCATCCGATATATACGCCAGATGCAGGCGACCGAACTTCAGGAAGTGTAATTCTGACTTTAACGGCAAACAGCGAAAGTACTTGTTTACCAGTCAGCGATGCAATGATTCTTTCCATCACACACCAGGCAACTGTCAATGCAGGAGAAAATGCAACTATCTGCGAAGGATCAGCCTATTCATTGAATGCTTCGACTGTTTCCAATGCCACCAGCCTGATCTGGACCACGAGTGGAACAGGTACGTTCAGCGATGCATCAGCTATTCATCCGGTATATACGCCAGATGCAGGCGACAGAACTTCAGGAAGTGTGATTCTGACTTTAACAGCAAACAGCAAAAGTCCTTGTTTACCTGTCAGCGATGCAATGATTCTTTCCATCACACACCAGGCAACTGCCGATGCCGGAACAGATGCAGCAATTTGCGAAGGATCAGTATTCAGTTTAACCTCAGCCGTCGTTTCAAATGTAACCAGTCAAATCTGGTCGACCAGCGGAACTGGTCTATTTAGTAATATCCATCTGGTCAATCCAAGTTATTCACCAAGTTCTGCTGATATTACTGCTGGCAGCGTTTCCCTGACTTTATCTGTAGAAGGTGGCAGTCCTTGTGCAAATGCCAGCGATGCGATGGTACTTTTCATTTCACATCAGGCAAAAGTTGATGCCGGAGAAAATGTGACCTGGGGCGAAGGTTCAGCCTATCAGATGAATACAGCAAGTGTTTCGGATGCAACCAGCGTCATTTGGACAACCAGTGGAAATGGCACATTCAATGATGCTTCAGTAATTAATCCAACTTATACAGCAAGTGCCGCGGATATTTTACAAGGAAGTGTGATACTCAAGCTTACGGCAATTGCTGAAGGACCTTGTTCTGCAGCAAGCGATGATATGGTATTAACGCTGACAACAAAGCTTATTGTTAATGCAGGTCCGGACGTTGTTCTATTTGGAAACTCCCCATTCGTATTATCAGCTGCGTTTATCACCAATTCAACGAATGGAATATGGAGGACCAGTGGATCCGGAACTTTTAACAACAGAAGCCTGATTAATACAACCTACATACCAAGTGATGCAGACCTACGGATGGGACAAGTTATTCTGACATTAACTTCAGGAAATTTAGAAGACACCATCATCCTTACATTTTCAACTAAACCGCTTGTATCTGCCGGACCTGACAGGGAGGCTTGTGCCGGTGAATACATCACAATCAATGGTGCTACAGCTGATTATTATTCTGAAATCCACTGGACTTCAAGTGGATTGGGTGAAATTTCAGGTTCAAATACACTGAGTCCGGTTTACAAACCGGCGTTGAATGAAACCGGGGACGTAACACTGATTGCCGCCGTTTCAGGACTTGGCTCCAGTAGTTCACAGAAGAGTACCGATTCAATGATCATCAAATATCATGAACAGATGATCGTTGATGCGGGAGCGTCAGATACGATTCTGTTGAATACCAGAGCAGTCTTATCTGCTTCGGTTTATCCTGAAACCGGGAATTATACGTATAGCTGGTCACCTGCGGAGTTGGTACAAAACAGTACTTCAAACCAAACTGAAACGATTGATTTAAGCAGCACTATTGAACTGGTGCTGACAGTTACTGATGTTGCAACCGGCTGTCAGGCAAAAGACAGTGTACGCATTGTGATTGAAAATAACATCGACAACCTGCTTGATATTCGCAATGGTATTTCTCCAAACGGCGATGGTGACAATGACATCTGGTGGATTGACGGAATCGAAAAATTCCCGGATAACGAAATCATAATCTTTAACCGTTGGGGTGATAAAATCATTGAACTCCGGAACTACGATAATAATAAAGTGGCCTGGGATGGTAAAAATAAACAAGGCCATCTGGTTACGGATGGTACATATTATTATCTGATTAAAATAAATGGCATTAAAACCTACACCGGATGGATCAACCTGAGAAGTGGAAGTAATTAACCCTTATTAAAAGGAAAGAGTATTTAACCCAGATGGGTCCGGTTTCCCTGCCGACCGGACAGGCGGTTATCTGACAATTAAAAAATAAGAGATAGATGAAAAAGATAATACTGGTGTTTTTCCTATTTTGCAAGTTCGCTGTATTTGCACAACAGGATCCGCTTTTTACACAGTACATGTTTAATAAGTTACTGGTCAACCCGGCTTATGCGGGAAGCAAGGAATTGTTTACCATCGATGTGCTGAACCGTACTCAGTGGGTTGGTATCGATGGGGCACCTCAAACGCTTACCATTAGTGCCCATACGGCCATGCGCAATAAGAATGTCGGCCTTGGAGTATATGTCTTTCGTGATGAACTTGGACCAACTGTTAACCAGGGAATCATGGGAACCTACGCCTATCGTATCTATATGAGAAATGGTTCTCTGGCCTTTGGACTACAGTTTGGATTAAAGTATTTCGATTTCGACTGGAGCCAGATGAACCTGAAGCATCCGGATTATCTGTTTGATCCCCAGGATGTCCGACGTATAACTCCGGATGCTAACTTTGGAGTTTATTATCAGTCGAACAGGATGTATATTGGTTTTTCCTCCAAACAACTTCTTGAAAATGATTACGGCTATGCCAGAAGCAATGGAAAATCTTCATTTAGCAAACTTGCCCGACACTTCTACCTTATGAGCGGTTTTGCAGTTCCTGTGGTTGATAAAATTGTTTTTCGCCCTTCGGTTATGGCAAAATATGTACCCAAAGCACCCTTACAACTTGATTTGAATGCCAGTTTTATTTTTGGCAATGTATTCTGGGCAGGTGTTTCATATCGTACTGCTAAAGCTATGACTTTCTTGACAGAGATTAAAATATCGGACAGGCTGAGACTTGGATATTCATACGATTGGTACCTGAACGAACTTCAGCCCTTTAACTTTGGCTCACACGAAATCAGGCTCGGGTTCGAGTTCCCGCTGTTTGAATCACGAATGACAACTCCGCGCTACTTCTAAAGTTTGCGTAGTAAAAACATAGATAATTCCTGACGAAATGAAAAAGATAACAGCACTTCTAATCCTGACAATTTGCTACTTTGGCAGCATTCAGCTATCGGCTCAAATAAAACAGGCCAATTTCTACTTCCAGCAATTCAAGTACAGCAAGGCTATTCCGTTGTACAAAAAGGCAGCAAACAATAAGGATGAAAAAATGAGTGCAGAAGCAACTGTTCGCCTGGCCGATTGCTATCGACTGATAAACAATGTCAGCGAAGCAAGTTTGTGGTACTCCAAAGCCTGTCAATTCAAAGAGATCGCACCAATCAACTATTATTATCTGGGAATATCGTTGCGCACTTTGGCTAAATACGACGAAGCTGAAAAGGCTTTCCGGAGCTATGCTGAAAAAGCCCCATCCGATGTCAGAGGAAATATTTATGCGGAATATTGCCGTAACATCAAACCATGGAATGAATTACCGCCTTCTGCTGAAATTAAAAATGCCACCTCGCTGAATTCAATCTATTCAGATTTTGGCCCGATTTTTTATAATGATGAATTGATTTTTACATCCGATCGGGATATCGACATGATAAACGACAAAAACTATCTATGGACCAGCTTCGGTTATCTTGATCTGTATTCATCAAAACCAGTTTTGCCCAACAACATTTGGAACGGAATGACGATTCCTGAAAAACTTCCAAATACATTTAACCAGCCATACCACGATGGGCCGGCAAGTTTTACCTCAGATTTCAGGCAAATATTCACCACGCGTACGATAAAAGACAAGACAAAAACAGACAGCTCAGACATCCGGACAAATTACCTGAAGATATTTTATGCTGATCTTTCGGATGAGAAAAAGGTAAGCTTCAAAGCTTTCCCTTATAATAGCGATACGTATTCTGTTGGCCATCCGGCAATTTCAGGAGATGGCCGGAAACTGATTTTTTCGATGAACAAGCCTGGTGGAATGGGGCAAAGTGATTTGTACATTTCTGAACTCATGAATAACGAGTGGACTGAACCTAAGAATTTAGGTGCTGAACTGAATACCTTTGGCAATGAAGTGTTCCCATTCCTTGCCAACGATTCCACCTTATTTTTCTCGTCCGACGGACAGCCCGGATTTGGCGGTCTTGATCTGTACGAATCAAAATTGGTAAATGGCCAATGGACTGCACCATGGAACCTAAAACTTCCGTTAAATTCTCCTTACGACGACTTTTCCATTGTTTTTAATAACGATCTGACCGAAGGTTTTCTTAGTTCAAACCGCCCGGGAGGCTTGGGTTCCGATGATATTTATACGTTTGTAAATTATCGGCGCACTCCTGTTGTACCAAAGTCAGTCCTCGTATTAAGTGGATATGTGAAGGATAGTAAGACAAAGCTTCCACTCGATTCGGCTACAGTATTTTTGCTGAACACTGCAACCAGTGAAGTTCTTGTTTTGAAGACCAATGCGGCAGGATTCTTTGAAGTACCTATTACAAAAGGAACGGAATATATAGCCAAAGCGATGAAATCCAACTATTTTGACGATTGCCTGAATTTCTCCATTCTTCCCGGCGAATCCTTGTTAAAGTTGAATGCTCCGCGCGACCTGCTGCTTGGAAAATATGCAGTCAATCAGGTATTTCTTGTCGAAAATATTTATTACAACCTCGATCAATGGTTCATTCGTGACGATGCCAAACCATCGCTCGACAAAGTGGTTGATCTTCTTAAAAACTACCCTATCAGTGTGGAATTAGGTTCGCATACCGATTCGCGCTCTTCGGCCAAATACAACAACGAACTTTCGCTGAAACGTGCCGATGCCGCTGTTAAATACCTGATCGAAAAAGGAATTGATGCAAGCCGGTTAACTTATAAAGGTTATGGGGAGAGTATGCTGATCAACAAATGTGCCGATGGTGCTGATTGCTCAGAGTCTGAACATCAAGCCAACCGAAGGACTGAATTTAAGATTACATCGGTCAATTCGGGTGTCTCGAATATGCATAAATTTGATTCAGGTATTTATAAGGCAGAAGAAAAATTACCCTTCCTACAATTTGATAAAGAATTCTTCAAAGGCTGCCTGGAAAAATAAATGCTAAGTGGAACTACGCTTTGCCGCATAATTTCGTCAAACAACTTTCAAAAAAAAATCAACCATTCTGTAACGAAAAGGATTTTGCGGAGTCTTTTATGGGTATAAAACATTTTCATGAAATCAAGACTACTCCATTTTATTGTATTTACAATATTCACCACTTACCAGCTTATAGCTCAAAATCAACCTAAGAAGGAATATTCTGCCGGAGAATGCAGTAAAACTGAAATCTCTGTTGACGGCAAACTGGACGATACCGCCTGGATGAAAGCGACCTGGCAAGACGATTTTGTTCAATATATGCCATCGGAAGGCCTCCTCCCAAGTCAGAAAACCGATTTTGCCATTCTGCGTGATGAAAACTATATCTATGTAGGATTTAAAGCCTGGGATTCCAGTCCCGACAGCATTGTACAAAGGCTTACCGGCCGCGACGAACTGGACGGTGATTATGTATCTATTCAGTTTGATTCTTTTTTCGACCAGCGGACTGCCTTTTCATTTACGGTAAATGCAGCGGGAATTAAATTTGATTTTATGCTCAGCAATGACGGCGAAGTTCAGGACAATACCTGGGACCCGATTTGGCTGGTAAGAACCAGTCACGATAAGTTGGGTTGGTATGCCGAAATGCGAATTCCTCTTACACAACTCAGGTTTGAAGGTGATGGGGAACAGAAATGGGGTCTTCAGGTTGGCCGAATGCTTTTCAGAAAGCAGGAAGTGAGCCTTTGGCAATCGGCATCCCAAAAAAATGCAGGATGGGTATCGCAATTTGGAGAATTGAAAGGACTTAAAAATCTGAAAGCAAGAAAAGTGGCCGATATAACTCCTTATGTGGTTGCCCGAACCGATCGTTACGCAAAAGAGCCTGAGAATCCGTTTAAAAGTTCAGGTAAAAAAAATCGACTGGATGCCGGAGTTGATGGAAAAGTTGGCCTCACCAACAATTTAACTCTCGATTTTACAATCAACCCCGATTTTGGTCAGGTCGAAGCAGATCCTTCTGAAGTAAACCTGACGTCATATGAGACTTTTTTTCTGGAGAAACGGCCGTTTTTTATTGAAGGGAAAAATATCCTGAGTTTTCCACTGATGTTTGGTGACGGGGATCTGGCTGCCGAGAACCTGTTCTATTCCCGGCGTATTGGCCGGCGTCCGCATAACAGCCCTGAACTTCAGGACAAAGAATATATGCAGGCACCTGAATTTACAAGTATTCTGGGAGCAGCCAAAATTACCGGAAAAACTAAGAAGGGTTGGTCACTTGGGATTCTTGAAAGCCTCACCTCCGATGAATTTGCCAGGATAAGCAATGTCACTCAACGGACCGAGATGATTGAACCTTTTACCAATTATTCCATCGGTCGGGTTCAAAAGGATTTTGACAATGGAAATACAATCCTGGGTGGAATGTTCACCATGGTTAACCGGAATCTGGCAGAGGAACAACTGAATGATCTGCACAAAACTGCCTTTACCGGAGGTTTTGATTTTGTCCGCAAATGGCACAATAAAGACTGGGAAATTGATGTTAGCTCATACTTCAGTCGGGTAGAGGGCAGCACCGAAGCCATCAGTACCACCCAGCAATCGTGGATTCATAATTTTCAGCGCCCCGATGCGACATACCTTGAATTCGATTCAACCCGAAGAAGCCTGACCGGACAAGGTGGTAAATTTGTTCTGGCAAAGATGGGCGGCAAACTGAAATTTATGGCTGCCACAACATGGAAATCGCCCGAACTGGAATTGAACGATGTTGGATATATGCGGCAGGCCGACAATATTCTGGAAGTTATTTGGGTAGGTTACCGAATTTATGAGCCATTCTCCATATTCAGGAATCTAAACCTGAATGTTAATCAATGGACCGAGTGGAACTTTGCAGGCGAACTGACCGGTCCAGGCGGAAATTTCAATGCGCATGCTCAGATGAAAAACTATTGGAATATCCATCTGGGCACCAACATAAACGGAGAAGGACTTTCGACTACAGAGCTGAGAGGTGGCCCTGCTCTCAAAATTAACGGAAGCAAAAATATCTGGTTTGCTTTTGGATCAAATGAACAAAAAAAGCTGACTGCTCAAATGGAGTTTATGGCTCTCAGCGGTAATGAAAAAGATTCAAAAAGCATTATTAGCATCAATTGCGACATTGGATACCGTCCATCAAAAAATTTGAAAATTAATTTAATTCCGGTCTTTACCTCGAATGACGATCAGCTTCAGTATGTCGATCAACCAACATACAATGCCACCCAAAAGGATTATATTTTTGCCCGGATACATCAACAAACTCTAAGTGCTTCGTTGCGGGTAAATTACAACATCACTCCTGACTTAAGTATTCAGTATTGGGGGCAGCCATTTCTTTCAAGCGGTAAATACAGCGAATTCAAGAAAATTACCGACGGAAGAGCCGATCAATATGATGACCGGTTTTCTGCATTCTCCGGAAATGAACTGACATACATTTCTTCTGATGAACAGTATCAGGTTTCCGATCAGGCCGGAAATCCATTGTACCGCTTCAACCAGCCGGATTTTAATGTGAAGGAATTTCTTTCGAATATGGTTGTTAAATGGGAATATTTGCCCGGTTCAATCCTTTACATGGTATGGTCTCAAAGCCGCAATAATTCAGTTTCAAATGGGATTTTTGATTTTCAAAACGACATGGTAAAATTATTCGATAACAAACCTTACAATGTTTTTCTGCTTAAAATGTCGTTCCGGATTGGGAGGTAATAACTTTTGTGGATTTCAGCGGATTTACCTATTTTAGCCATCCTAATTTAAAACTAATAATTAAACCATGAATAATCCTTTTGCATTATCCAACATTCAATTGCTTGACATAGCAAATGATTTGAAATCAAAAATTGAAACAGGTCTTCGTGCCGACGGAACTGAAATCAAGTGTTTGCCAACGTATATTCATCCGAAAAAAGATGGAATTCAAGGCGATGCGGTCGTCTTTGATTTGGGAGGAACAAACTTCCGTGCCGCAGTAGTTTCGGTAGGTCAGGAAACCAAAATTACCGGTATGGCCGAAAAAAATATTACGGAAATGAAAATCGAAGGATTTACAGAATCTGATCTGTATAATTCTGAAGCTGAAGTCATCAATCAGCTCGATCTGCCTGCAAATTCACCCATCGGATATTGCTTTTCATATCCTGCAAAACCCATGTTAAACGGGGATGCCGAACTGATCGTCTGGACCAAAGGCGTGAATATTCCGAATATGGCCGGAAAGCCTATTGGTGCACCGATGGTAAAATATCTGAATGACACATTAAATTCGGGCTTCAATGGTAAAATAGCCGTTGTAAACGATACCATCACCAGCTTGTTTGCAGGTTTGGCTAACCCGGGATTTGATGCGTACATCGGATTGATCGTTGGAACCGGAACGAATATGGCTACATTCTTCCCATCCACTTATATTCCGAAAATTGAAGGAATGGAAGGCTGGTCGGGCGAAACTCCGGTCAATCTGGAATCGGGCAATTTTGATCCACCACACCTTACCGCATACGATGTTGAAGTGGATGCAAACTCCGACAACAAAGGATTTCAGCGTTTCGAAAAAGCAATTTCGGGCATGTACCTTGGTCGTACTTTCCGCGCAGTTTATCCGAATGACGGTTTGGATGTTAACCTTGATGCTGCAGGATTGAGTAAAATGATGAATAATCCTGATCAGTTTAAACCGGAGTATGTTGAAACTGCCTTCCAAATTTACGAACGTTCGGCTAAACTGGTAGCCGCTTCGATTGCCGGATTGGTTCTGAACCTGAATTCAGCCTATCCATCGGTGAAAAAAATTCAGGTTTTGGCTGAAGGAAGTTTGTTCTGGAGTAAAGTAAAAGCCCACAACACCAAATATGTCGATGTAGTCAATGCAAGTCTGAAAGAATTACTGGCCGAAAGCGGCTTGGGCGACAAAGAAGTTCAGATTTCAAGAATTGAAAATGCCAATTTGATAGGCGCTGCCATGTCGGTTCTGTCGTAAGAATTCTCATTTACCTGATTTATTTACTGACGGGGCGACTTGAAGTCACCCCGTCAGTTTTTTTGTTTCAGAGCAAAAACTCCAGAAAATTCTCTTTCGAAATCACCTGAAATTCGGAATCAGGGTATGCATCGGTCCAGGCTTTTGGTGCTTTTACCTTTTGTGGCTTCCATTTAAATTCATAAGCATATAGCTGGCCGTCACGTTCTTCCACCAAATCAATTTCCTGCCTGTCATAGGTTCGCCAGAAATAATCGTTCGAGAATACACGTTTATACGATTTTGTTTTCAGCCTTTCCATATAGAGGAAATTTTCCCAAAGCATACCCAAATCATTTCGCTGACCTGACAGGTTGAAGTTGTTGATCAATGCATTTCGGATACCATTGTCCCAAAAGAAATAGCGAGCTGTTTTCACTACTTCTTTTCTGAGATTTCTTGAAAAACCGCCAACTTTTTTTATAATGAAGGTTTTTTCAAGCAAATCCAGATAGCGTTCTACACTTTGTTTGGCAATCCCCAAATTATTGCTCAGCTCATTCAGCGAAACTTCCTGCCCGATCTGGAATGCCAGCAATTTCAAAAGATCACTAAGTTTTGATGGGTTTTTGATACTTTCCAATTCCAGAATGTCTTTTAACAAGTAAGAATCCCGGATCGACATCAGGTATTCCTTTTTGTCATCAGCCGATGCAGCATTTAAAACATCAGGATATGCGCCGTATATCAGCAATTCTTCCAGTTTTTGCAATACATACATTCCTCCAAACTGCACATTTAACTCCAAAACTGATATGGGAAATAAGTTTCGGACAATGTTTCTTCCGGTTAATGGCTCTCCAATTTTATTGGATAGATCAAATGATGAAGAACCGGTAACCAGAATAATCATTTCAGGAAAATGATCGATGAGTAGTTTTAGTCCGTATCCAGCCTCCGGAATTCGCTGGGCTTCGTCAATAAATACCATCTCGTAGCTGCCGAATGCAGATTGCAATTGACTTAACTTTTGTGCCGATAATAATTCCCGAACTTCCTGATTGTCGCCTGAACCGCTATAAATTTTACCTTCAAATCCGCCAATCATTTTTCGGATGAGCTCAGTTTTCCCAACCCGTCGTGGCCCATACAATACGAAAACTTTTCCTTTTTTCAGGATTGAATCCGTTTGAGTTTCCAAATATCGATTATACCAGGCTGATTCCATTGATTTTGTTCTGTTTAAGTCACACAAAACTAAATCAAAAAATTCAAAAAACCTAAATTTGGCAAGTCAACTTTCCGTATTTAGCTAAATTTGGCAAGTCAACCGTCTAAATTTAGCTAAATTTGGCAAGTCAAAGATATTTCTTAATCACGGGGTGACTTCGAGTCACCCCGTGAATAGCTTAAAGCATAAACTTTTCCTTCACGATCGGTCCTCTCTCAGATCCTTGTACTGTGGCACATTCGGTATATAAGTCGTGTTCAAAAAACAGGATGTAATTCTTTTCAGCAGCTTCTTTCAGGAATCGTTCCTTTTCTTCCATGGCGGTTACCGGAAACAAATCGTAGGCAGCCAGCCAGACTATCGGTATGTTGGCTGCTGTCGGAATCAGGTCGGCCATATAAACGTAGGTTTTTTCTCCGGTATCGATGAACGGAATCATCTGTCCGGGAGTGTGCCCGTCGAACATCCGGACCGAAATTCCGGGGAATAGTTCGCAATCACCATTGACCAGTTGCATGTTTCCTTCGGCTTTCAGGAAGTTCAGAATTTCAGGAAAATAGGCTACCCGTTCGCGGATATTGGAGATTTTGGAGTGTTCCCATTGCTGTTTACTGCACCAGTGTGTGGCATTCGGGAACTGAAGCTTCAACTCCCCGTTTTCGCTGAGAACCGCACCATTGCAATGATCCCAATGTAAATGAGTAAAAACTACATCAGTAATCTCTTCCGCACGATATCCTTTTTCCGCCAGCGATTTTTCAAGCCCATCCGTTTCCTGATGACCGCTGTTTCGCCTCATTTTTTCCGTATAATGTGTTCCAACTCCGGAGTCGATCAGGATTTTCCGCTCACCTGAGTCAACCAACAGGCAGCGCAGAATCAGTTTGGTCACATTGTTCCGGTCGGCTGGATATGCCTTGGACCAAAGCGTTTTTGGAATTACTCCAAAAAGGGCACCTCCATCGCACGAAAAGTAACCGGCATGTATGGGAATGAGTTTCATCTTGAATCGGATTAGGTGACAAAAATAGAAAAAAGGAAACAGTCGCGGCGGTCAGTTTCAGTTTTGCTATCGCACAAGGGATGGAATGGTGTGAAATAAAAAAACCATCCTGAAAATATCCGGAATGGTTTTCTCTATTTGCAAAGTATCAGATTTTCTAATCTTCAATCAATTGGGCCGCAAATGTTTTCTTCAGGAATTCCAGAGAGCGTTCGGCTTCATCAATCTTGCCGCATTCTACTGAAAGGAAGATTTCGCGGTCGATGGGGTCCATAATTTTCATTACCCTTTCCCACTCGACTACTCCTTCGCCACAGGCACAACCAACAGGCGTTCCGGTTACTTTTCCGCGTTCATTTTCGCTGTGTTTCATGCTGATATCCTTGGCATGAATGTGATACACGTAATCACGAACCTTTTCCAATCCTTCGTAAGGATCTTCCAATCCGGCCAGGTAACTGTTGCCGGTATCCCAGTTTACCTTGATCCAGGGCGAATCAACCAATTTTACGATTTTCATCAGTCCATCAGCGGTTTTGGTGTAAATGCCGTGTGGCTCAATGCAAATGTATTTTTGGTGACGGGCAGCAATCAGGGCCATTTTGGTCAATGTGTATTTCATGGTACTGAAAGCCAGTTCGTCATCCATCCATTCGGGCTTGATCATTTCATCGGTGTTCAGGAAATCGCATCCCATAAATGACGCCAAAACTGTCGCCCTGGTCAGGCGCGAAACAGCAGCTTCAGGCTTCATCAATGGCGAATGAGCCGACAGACTTGAAACTTTCATGCTGTATTTGTCGCAGATTTCTTTCATCAGCAAAGGATCTTCTTCCATCGAAAAAGAATGGAAATAATTGACTTCGCTCAGCAATTCATAACCGGTATGAACCATGGGTTCAACGTATTTATACCCGATTTCAGAAGCGATTTTCACGCCCGCTTCAAAGGATTTATCTGCGCTTCGGCAAAACTCCATATTTAGTGAGATTCTGAATCGTGCCATTTTAAGCAGTATAAGGTTCTCGTGCTTCTCTACGGAAGATTTTATCTGCCTCCGGATCGCCAACAACCTCTCCAACAGCAGGATTCCAGGTAATCTTCCTTCCGGTCCTGATGGCAATATCTCCCATGTGACTCACGCAATCAGACAGGATCGCATCCTCCAACGGATTGGTTTCTTTTATCGTACCCTTCACGACATCAATATAAAGTTGACCCATTTTATAGCCATCCTCCTTGATGCGCCCGCTTTTCGGATCTTTCGGAAAGTTGTTTAGTTTTTGGTCGAGTTCCGGAATATTGGACTCTGCAGTGGCTCTGCCAACAGAGATCCAACCTTTTGATCCGAAGAAGGTGGTTGTATTGTAATCCTTTATTTTCCGGTAGCTCCAGACATTCTTTTTCTCAACCACATCGCTGCTCATAAACCGCAGTTTCACTCCGGATTTGTATTCATAGTTCAGATCCCAGGAGAGAATATTGTTGTACATTCCGCCCGGTTCCCAGAAGTTGCCGGTTCCTTCGCAGGTATATTCGCCATTCATTTGGTCTTTCATGGCCCAAATCATGATATCAAGCGGGTGAGCTCCCCAACCGGCCAAAAAGCCAATGCTGTAATCATTCTGAAACCACGAGCTGTTATTGGTCACCCGATCCGGACAATACGGATTCAATCGTGCCGGGCCGGTCCAACGGTCATAGTCAAAGTCGGAGGGAACAGGAACTTCATTGCAAATTGGCGATGGAACATCGTTTTTCCCCGGAGCCCATACTTCTACCCGGTCTACTTCACCGATTAATCCGTCTTTGATCATGCTCACGGCCAGCTTCATGTGACTCATGGCGCGCTGCTGTGTTCCGTAATGAAACCTCACATCGCTCGCTTTGAGTTCTTTTTCCAGAATCTTGAAATCCGGATAACTCAGTCCAAGCGGTTTGGCCAGCATCACATGTTTCCCCGCACGTGCTGCTTTTATCGCGGCCAGAACATGCCAGTGATCCGGAGTTGTAATATTGACCGCATCAATATCCTTTCGTTCCAGAATTTCATTGAAATCGAGATAAGGCAAACATTCCGGAGCTTTAAAATTTTTCTCTTTGTAGGTTCGGTTGACATACTGCGCCGATCCTATCCGGCGGTCGAGGAATGTGTCACAGGTGGCTACCGCACAAGTTGTTTCGAGTGGCATGAACCAGCTTTGAAGAACAGCTGAGCCCATTGAGCCAACACCGATATGAGCTAGCATGATGCGGTCGTTGGCACCCTTGGCACAACTTGACAAAATGGTGGGGGCAACAATGGTACCTCCGGTAACTATTGCGGCATTTTTTAGAAACTGTCGTCTGGTTGAATTCATTTTTTCCATGTTATTTCGATTTAAGTTGGTTCCAGCTGGATTGTATTTTTTCTTGGTCAATTTCTCCTGAAGACACCAGTAAACGGTATTTCAGGCGAAGTATTTCTCCTTTTTTCAGAATGAGTTTGGAGTCGAAAACGACTGCCGGGCTGAAATAGTAGAATGGAGTTTCAGCATCATTCGAGATAAACCATTTGTTGGGATAATTCCGGTTTTCCGGATGATCAAAAATGGTCATTGAAACCGCTTGTTCTTTCAGGTTTTTGGCTTTAAAGGTCATCCAACGCGATGCTTTACCATGAATTCCTTCTGTTACTCCGGAATCGTTGACCGCCCGAACATCCCAAAGCTGGTTATTCAGACGGGCCGAAAATCCGGCATAACCGCCATACGATTTTCCATCCGGTTCGCTGGGCAACGGAGTCCGGTCGAGCACCACCTCATCAGCCAAAGCTGTAAATTTGCTTTCCCAATCCATGAAATAACTGCCATCTTCTGCTGGAGCTGACAAATGAACTACACGTTCCTCTTTCAACAAGTCACTGCCGCTTAGCGGATGATAGCTGAGTTCAAGATTAAATTCAGCTCCGAACTGTTTGCTCAGTTTGTATTTGACTGATTTCAGTTCAGTAATTCCCTCCGACTTCCCGGTGATGCGGTCTTCCTCCCAATAATTCAGACCATTGATAAACTTCCACGAAAACCAGATGGCCCGGTGCCAGGGATGATCCTCAGGCCGAAGCCCGGTGAGTATTGAACCGTCGATGGTTGACAGCGGATGAAAATACGGTTTCCCTTCTGCCTTGTCGAAACGATGCTGCCAGACGATTTTATCGTTGTTCAGCAAGGTCACCGAATTTTTATCTTTTTGCCAGTCGAGTTTTCGGGATGGATTGTCCACACTCAGTTCATCCGGAATTTTCTGAGTGACTTTTCCGCTTACTGCCCATTCTGAACCACGCAGAAGTAAAGTCTGGAATCCGAGGTTTTTCATCGCCCGAACATCATGTCCAAGCACCAGAAAAAATGATCTCCCCTGCCCTATTTGCTGGCTAAGTACAATGGGTTCAAGCTCGTCGGAGCCTTTGTTTGAAGCGGGTGCAAATGCATTGCCGAGAACTGTTGGTTTTCCGTTGATTCGCATATCCACCCACAATTCGTCTGAAGTCCGGAAATTGGCCATGCCTTTGGTTACCGGATGATCTGTTTTGGAAAATTCAACCTGAAATGGTGTAAACTTCCCATGTTTGGTGCTGTCGCCCCAGGTTCCTCCGGCCATATTCTGAAATTCAGGCCAGTTGTAATGGGTGGCGCTGGCCGAATGCACAAACACAAAACCACCGCCAGTTGTAACAAAACTGATGATCGCCTTTTCGGTATCAGCCGACCAATGCCTTGACTTTTCGGGAAATGCATTCCAGTTGCTGACGATCAGCTGAAAAGGCTTCAGTGACTTTTCGGATAAGGTATCAGGTCGTTCAGTGATAGTCACCGAAAAAAGATTGCTTTGAGTGAATATCTCCTGAAGTTTTGGCGTAGTTTTCTGCCATTCGTGATTATTTTTTCCACTGAGTAAAAGGAGGTTTATTTTTCCTTTAGCCTGTGAGGTTTTGCAATTGAAAAAACAGACCAAAAGGAGTAAAATCAAAAATGCAGCTGGTTTTCGATTCATCGGAATGTTAGTTTACAGATATTCAAATGTAAACTTTTCTTTTGAATATCTGCAGACGGTCATCCCGAAGTCAAACTGTAAGTTTAAAAGTCACTCTTCATTGCGACCGCTCACTCTTTTCTTAGCCACCGAATCGCTCTCAAAATCCATCACAAACTGCACCACGCCAAAATAATCTTCGATGCCTTTCTTAACCTTGTTGGTCTTCAGGTAGGCATCGTTTACTTTTCCGGCTGCCTTGTCGATCGTTTCATTTCGCATACTTTCCCAGTGTTTCTGCAC
>CAIPKZ010000305.1 GCA_903865775.1 uncultured Prolixibacteraceae bacterium
ATGAAGAATACATCACGCCGGTTGGAACCGGCATGGAAATACCAACTTCCGGAAGGAAAACACAATTTCAGGATGAAATGGATGAATCCAAATCCTGAATACGAAATCAGGATTAACGACATCATGATTTATTCGGAAAAAGAACCGGTAAGTAATTTGCCAAAATAAAAACAACCATGACAAAACAACCACATAGACACATAGACCACTTAGAAAATAGAACTTTGTGTTCCGATGTGCCTATCTGGTTCATAAAAAAAATGAACATGAGAAACCGAATACACATACTCTTTGTATTATTTTCATTGGTGATACTGGCTTCATGTCAAATGAATACGCAAAAGAAAACCGTATCTCCTGATAAAGTAACTCTGTCAGCCAATGTATTGAAAGACAAAATAAAAGGTGGCTGGGCTGGTCAAACCATTGGATGCACATACGGCGGACCTACCGAATTCCAGTTTAAAGGAACCATGATTCAGGAATATCAGCAGATCGTTTGGTACGACGATTACATCAAAGAAATATTCCAGACTGACCCGGGCTTATATGACGATGTCTACATGGATCTGACATTCATCGAGGTACTTGAACGATGTGGTCTCGATGCGCCGGCTGATTCATTTGCTGTTTCGTTTGCGCACGATGATTATAAACTCTGGCATGCAAACCAGGCTGCCCGCTATAATATCCTGAACGGGATAAAACCTCCAGCATCGGGATATTGGATGAATAATCCGCATGCCGATGACATTGACTTTCAGATTGAAGCCGATTTTGCCGGAATGATGTCGCCGGGAATGATCAACACGGCCGCTGAAATCTGCGACCGAACCGGTCATATCATGAATTACGGTGATGGCTGGTATGGAGGTGTTTTCATGGCTGGCATGTATGCCACGGCTTTTTATTCCGACGATCTCGATTACATTGTTGCACAGGGTCTCAAACCTATTCCTGAAAAAAGTAAATTCTATCAGGCAATCAGCGATGTAATCAATTGGCACAAGCAATATCCTGATGACTGGAAGCAATGCTGGTTCGAATTCGAAAAGAAATATACTTCTGAAAAAGGGTGTCCCGAAGGCGTTTTCAATGCATTCAACATTGACGCCAGCGTCAATGCTGCTTATGTCGTTATCGGACTTCTTTATGGAAACAAGGATTTTTTCCAAACGATGAACATCGCTACCCGATGCGGACAGGATTCGGATTGCAATCCGGCAACAGCCGCCGGCATTTTGGGTGTAATTCTTGGTTACGATAAAATTCCGGCCTTTTGGAAACCGGCAGTCGAGAAAGTTCAGGATCTTAAATTTCCATATTCAAGTCTGACATTGAACCAGATTTATGCTTTGAGTTATAAACATGCCACCCAACTTATTGCCCGGAATGGCGGAGAAATCAATGGCGAAAATATTACCCTGAAAATTCAACAGCCAGAAGTCTTGCGTTTTGAGCAATCATTCGAAGGCATGTATCCAACCAAACAGCTTCTGGTTCGGAAAGATTTTCTGGATGAAAGCATCAAAATTGATTTCACAGGAAACGGAATTGTCGTTCTGGGCAATGTGAAAAGTCAGTGCGGCGTTGAAAAGAGCGATTTTGTGGCTTTGCTCGATGTGTACATTGATGGCGCAAAAGTTGAACAGGTGAAAATGCCCTACGACTACATTGTTCGCAAATACGACATTTTTAACAAATACATGTTGCAAAACGGCGATCACAAACTGGAAATCAAATGGATAAACCGAAATCCGGATTTCAGGATAACGGAGAAATCGTATGTGATTTATGCGAATACGCCAGTCAAACCATTAAATCCAGGCCAATAACCAATGAAGTTATTCAGGTACATATCCCGATTTCTGTTACTGTTGATTCCAGCAGTCGCTTTCATGTATTCATGTGCCAAAGTACCGGTAGTTCCGATTGAACCTGAAAAACCGTTTGTCCGCTTGTTGCAAAACGAATCAATTAAGAGTAATCTTCTGAGCGAAGCAATTAATTACGAGGTTTTACTTCCTGAAAACTATGCCACGTCAAAAGACTCATTTCCGGTAGTTTATTTGCTTCATGGTTATGGCGACAATCAGGTAGCCTGGGCTAAAGATGGTCTGATTCAATACTATTCCGATAAAGATATGGCAACAAACGGACCCATGATTTTTGTGATGCCTCAAGCTTTTAACAGCTATTACGTGAACCGCTACAACGGGAGTTTTCCATACATGGATTTCTTCGCCACCGAATTGGTTCCGGAAATCGACCGCCTGTACCGTACCAAAAAGAACAGTCAACACCGCGCGGTGATGGGTTATTCGATGGGTGCCTACGGAGCCATGATTTTACCGGC
>CAIPKZ010000306.1 GCA_903865775.1 uncultured Prolixibacteraceae bacterium
AGTAAATAGTAAATCGTATAATTGTAAATAAAAACCGATGTTCGAATTTTTTCAATCACTTGCCGACTGGTACATGCAGCACATGAACTATTACACCATTACCTTATTAATGGCCATTGAGAGTTCATTCGTTCCGCTTCCTTCAGAAGTAGTTATTCCACCTGCTATTTGGAAGGCTTTAAAAACCGGTGAATTAAATGTTTATCTGGTAGTGGTTTTCGCGACGATAGGGGCAGTGTTTGGTGCCCTGTTTAATTATGTTATGGCCAGATGGTTGGGACGGGTAATTGTTTACAGCTTTGCAGAGTCGAAAGTTGGTAAACTGTTTTTGCTGAACCAGGCGAAAGTTGAACATGCTGAGGCATATTTTAACCGTCATGGCAAAAGTTCCACTTTTATCGGTCGGTTGATACCTGGCGTCAGGCACTTAATTTCAATACCGGCTGGTCTGGCCAAAATGAATATCAAACAGTTCGTTCTATATACGGCCATTGGTTCAGGAATTTGGCATATCATTCTGGCCTCTCTGAGTTATTATCTCTATTCACAGCAGGATATGCTCATGAAATACATGCACGAACTCTCGTATATTTTTCTGGTTTGCGGTGTCTTGTTTGTTACTTACCTGATCTGGAAGTACAAAAGGAAAAAGGAATAAAGTCTATTGTTTTCTAAATATAATGTCGAAGCAAGTGCCTTCGTTTTCGGCACTTGTCACATTGATCTGGGCTCCGTGTAATTCAATGATCTTGGCAACAATTGAAAGGCCAACTCCAAATCCGCTGATATACTTCACGTTGCTTCCCCTTCTGAACGGCATAAAGATATTCTTGATTTCGTCGACTGGAATACCGATTCCGTGATCGATAATGTTCACCACGATAGTTTCTCCCAGTGTGGAAATTTTGACTTCAATATCTTTGTTTGAGAATTTACAGGCATTATCAATCAGATTTTTTAATGCTATTTCAAGAAGTCCAGGGTTTCCTGAAATCAAAAGATCGTTTTCGTTTTCAGAATATTCAATTTTCGGCAAAATTTTCCTTCCCGGATATTTTGTTTTTAGTGATTGAATGGTATTGAAAATCAGTTCGTCAATCCGGAAATCAGATTTCGAAATGACATTGTCGCGGTTTATCTGAGCCAGTTCCAGCAGACTGTTGAGCAGCAGGTTTAGTTTCCTGAGATCGTTTATTAATCCTGAAATGTGGTTGATGTAATCTTCCGGTTGCCGCAGGTGACTTATAATATAATCTGACTCAGCGATCATAATAGCCAATGGAGTTCTTAGCTCGTGTGAAGCATTTGATACAAATTCGGTCTGACTTTTAAAAACCATTTCCAAATCCGAAAGCATTTGATTAAACGTAATGGCCAGTTGTTCAATTTCATCTTTTCGTTTGCCTTCATCCAGTCTGCTGTTGAGCTTTGATGAATTAATTTCTTTGACCTTTGCAATAATTTTCGAAATTGGTCTGATGGCCAATTTGGAAAAGAAATATGAGGCTGTTATGGAGAGCCAAACGCTGAAAAGAATACTCCAGAACAAGATTGTACGTAACTCCAGCAAGTTTTCAGCACGTGAATTATCGTATGCCAGCATATAGATATGATAAACATTCTTGTTTATGAAATGATTGTAACTAACTCCGTCCTTTGCTCCGATTGAAAAATAGTTAAGACTTGATGTAAACGATTTACCCAGAATTACCTTATCGGTAAGATAGTGCGTGTTATTGCTGTAAATCATCCGGTTCGTTGAATCGGTGAGGACAATTTCCTCTTCGATCAGTGAAATGGTAGTTTGATGTATTTTTTTTAGTAAGGTTGAGTCGATCCCTTCAACCGTGATCAGCATAATTGCTGTGTTTTGTGCCCGGTCTAATAGCATTTCCCTGAATTTTGATCGCTGACTGGTATATGAAAAATAATACACCAGGGTTGAAAAGAAAATCAGGATTCCAATTACTACGAAGGTAAACTGGAAGGATAGCCGGGTTTTAATGTTCATATTACAATTCTGTTTCGCTGCAATAAAAGCCAAACCCAAATTTAGTGTGGATAATCTTAGGTTCAAAGTCTTTATCAACTTTCTTCCTTAAGTAATTCACATACACATCAATAATGTTTGTGCCTGTTTCAAAATCCAGGTCCCAAACCTTCTCGATGATAAACTCACGCGATAAAAGCTTATTCTTATTTTGGAGAAAAGTTTCCATAAGGGAAAATTCTTTGGAGGTCAAATCAATTTTTTTGCCAGCTCGTGTGGCTGTTTTGGTATCTAAGTTTAGTTCAAAGTCTGCAATATTTAGTTTCCGTGACTCGGGAACTGCGATGTCTTTCCGCTTCAGAAAAACATTGATACGTGCAAGTAATTCCCTGAAATCAAAAGGCTTTAGTACATAATCGTCAGCTCCTGCTTCAAATCCAATCAGTTTATTGTCAGGTGTTCCAAGGGCAGTCAGCATGATGATTGGAATTTTATTATTTCTTTTCCTGATTTCCTTGCATAGCTCGTATCCATTCATCAAAGGCAAATTAATGTCAAGAATAACCAGGTCATAATCAGTGTTTTCAATCATTCTCTTGCCAACATATCCATCGTTAGCCACATCTGCTTTAAATCCGGATTCCTGTAACTGTTTTTGAAGAATTTCTGCAAGGCGTAACTCGTCTTCTACGATTAATAGGTGTGTTTCCAAAATTGTTTCGGTTTATATTCAGCAAAACTAAGATACAATCAGCAATAAACAGCTATTCTAATGATTTTCTAATAATTTTCTAACCATCCTCTAACTGGCATTTTGAGAATACAGCAGTAGGTTTGTAGAAGCCAAAATGTAGTCTGTCCCGAAAGGGTTATCAAATTGCAAAAGTATTGACAATGGCGCTGTTTTGATTGATCAGTTGTTGTACTTATCGTTGTTGTAAAAGGCATTTGTTTTCATTGAATAGCTCAATATTCAATTTTTTAGGGTTTTCTCTTTTAATCTGTAAGGAAAGTTGCAGACGTTTTTGAATTTTCAAAGATACCGTGGATTGCAATCCACGGTATCTTGATTTTATACCTACCGGTTGGCTCTGTTTTTTCTAATTTGGTGTTTGCTGAATATTGAAAACCATAAAAAAGAGCATTAATGCAAAAAATACCAAGATATACAGACTTGTTTTCTGAAACCGGATTTTGAATAGTTTCAGAATTAGGGATGTTATGGTAAGTCCTGAAAATAAGACAACTCCTTTATAAAATGACAGAACTCTCAGTTCTTTCGGGACAGGATTTCCAACAACAATCGGTGGAACAAGTATTACATCATTCACCAAAATATAAAGTGCAAAAAATCCGAGTAACAGGAAGATAACCTGACCAATCATCATCATTTTCTCGCTCTTTTCAACGATTCCGTATAGAATCAGGGCAATACCAGCAAATAGTGTCCATTGCGAAATGCCGGTAAGTCCCAGCAATGCGATCGAATTCATATCCTGAAATTTGTTAGGTAGCAAAAGTGTTAATTTTTAGTCAAACAAAAAACAGAACAACTGATCTTGTTTTATAATGGTTATTTTTGAGCAAAAATAATTAAAGAATGACCAACAGAAACTTGCATATAGATCCTAAAGCAAAGGGATTGATTTTTGACCTGGATGGAACGCTTGCCGACACCATGCCCATTCATTATGTAGCCTGGAAAAATGCAGCTGCAATTTATGGGATTGACTTTACTGCCGAATTGTTTACCGAATTGGCTGGAATACCGCTTTATCCGACGGTTGAAAAACTCAACCATATTTTTGGAAAATCAATTGACCCCAGGGAATTGGGGAATATCAAAGAGGCAGAATTCGAAAAGAATATGCATTTGACTCCTGAAATAAAAATTGTTACCGATCTGGTCCGGGCAAATTACGGAAAGATACCGATGGCTGTTGGTACCGGAGGATCGAGGCGGCTGTCGTTAAAAACACTTGAAATCATAGGATTACGTAAATATTTTGATGTATTGGTGACGAGCGAAGACGTAGCCAATTTTAAGCCTCATCCGGAAACATTTCTGAAATGCGCCGAACAGATGGGTGTGGCTCCAGCCGATTGCGAGGTGTTTGAAGATGGTGTTTTGGGAATGCAGGCTGCCCGTACGGCCGGAATGATGATTGTTGATGTTACTCAATTCTATGAAGTTACGATTGGAAAATAGACTCATGAAAAATATTTTTATAGTACTTGTCCTTGCTTTTCTGGTATTTAGTTCTTGTACCTCATCCAGAAGAGTGCTTAGGAACGAATATACCTTCGTTTCTTACAATGTCGAAAATCTGTTTGATACGGTTGATGATCCAACGATTCCTGACGAAGAATTTTTGCCGGAAAGTGAGAAAAATTGGACTGTGGAACGTTATCAGAAAAAACTCGATGATATCGCCCAGGTGATCTCGGAAGTTAATCCAAAGGAACTACCTGAACTGGTTGGACTGGTTGAAGTTGAGAATCAAACGGTACTCGAAGATTTGGTGAAAACCGCTAAACTCAACAATCAATACGATATCATTCATGAAGAAAGCCCTGATTATCGCGGCATTGATGTGGCTTTAATTTACCGTCGTGATGCTTTTACGGAAATAATGCATGAAGTTTTACCTGTAAACTTTCCAGATGATCCGAATTTTAAAACCCGCGATATTTTGCATGTCACCGGTAAAGTCAGAAATAAAACTATTCATATTTTTGTAAATCACTGGCCATCGAGAATTGGTGGCGATGAGAAAACCGAACCCAAACGAATTTTGGCTGCATCGGTATTGAGAACTAAAGTAGATCAGATTTTAGCCGCAGATACTAAAGCACGCATCATTATCATGGGTGATATGAATGATGAGCCTTCAAATAAAAGCATGAAAGAAACTCTTGGTGCAGGTTCACCGGATTCGGGCTCAAACTTGGTAAATCTGATGATTCCTGATAAAACAGCAGGATTGGGAACTTACTTTTACAGCGGGAACTGGAATATGTTGGATAACCTGGTTGTTTCAGAAGCATTGATCAGCAGCAAAAGGTTTCATGTCGAAAACCAAAAAGGAAATATTTTCAGCAACGACTGGATGATTTTCTCCAATAAAAAAGGAGACAAAACGCCAAACCGCTCGTATGTAGGTAATAAATATGTTAGCGGTGTCAGCGATCATTTTCCGGTGTATTTTAAGTTGTTGTATAGGTAAAATAAGAATTGTCAAAACAGATAATTTGTAAAGACGCACGGCCGTTCGTCTCTAACATTTAGAACAATGGATTTTAAAATCGTATCCGAATATCAGCCCACAGGCGATCAGCCGGAAGCCATCAGGCAACTGGCCGAAGGATTGCGAAACGGAACAACCTTCCAGACTTTGCTTGGTGTAACCGGCTCGGGCAAGACATTTACCATGGCCAATGTGATTGAACAGGTTCAGCGTCCCGCGCTGATCCTAAGCCACAACAAGACTCTCGCAGCGCAGTTGTATAGCGAAATGAAACAGTTTTTCCCTGAGAATGCAGTGGAGTATTTTGTTTCGTATTACGATTATTATCAGCCCGAAGCGTATTTGCCATCCAGTGATACCTACATCGAAAAAGACCTTTCCATCAATAAGGATATTGAAAAACTGCGATTGAGCACCACTTCTTCTTTGCTTTCCGGAAGGCGCGATGTGATTGTGGTTTCGTCGGTTTCGTGTTTATACGGAATCGGAAATCCGGAAGATTTTCATGCCAATGTTACCCAGGTAAAAAGAGGCGAAACCATCAGCAGGAATATTTTTTTACATCGGCTGGTTGATGCGTTGTATTCGCGCAATGAGGTTGAGTTTAACCGGGGAAACTTCAGGGTAAAAGGTGACACTGTGGACATTTTCCCGGCTTATGCCGACATTGCTTTCCGGATTGTTTTCTGGGGTGATGACATTGAGGAAATCTATACGTTCGATCCGGTTGGCGGCGGTACAATCGAATCACTCGATACAGCGATAATCTATCCAGCCAGTATTTTTGTTACAACCAAAGAACGCATGCAACTTTCTATCCGGCAGATTCAGGATGATCTGGTTAAACAGATTGCATTTTTTCAGGAGAATGGCAAACCGTTGGAAGCCAAACGCATTCAGGAAAGGGTTGAATACGATCTGGAGATGATGCGCGAACTGGGTTACTGTTCAGGAATCGAGAATTATTCACGGTATTTCGATGGAAGGCAGCCCGGATCACGTCCTTTCTGCCTGCTCGATTATTTTCCCGACGACTTTGTGACGATCATCGACGAAAGTCATGTGTCTTTGCCGCAAATCCGCGCCATGTATGGTGGCGACCGGTCACGAAAAACAAATCTTGTTGAATATGCGTTCCGGCTTCCTTCTGCAATTGATAACCGTCCGCTGACTTTTGATGAATTTGAAACTGTGGTTGACCAGATTGTTTTTGTAAGTGCCACGCCAGCCGATTATGAACTTGGAAAATCGGAAGGAATTGTGGTTGAACAAGTCATCCGGCCTACAGGATTGCTCGATCCGGTTATTGAGGTTCGTCCGAGCATCAATCAGATTGATAACCTGATGCATGAAATTCATTTGCGTATTGAACGGAATGAGCGCGTTCTGGTTACCACCCTGACTAAACGGATGGCCGAAGAACTGAGCAGTTACTTGTCGAATATGGGTGTTAAAACGCGATATATTCATTCTGATGTGGAGACACTGGACCGGATCCAAATTCTGGAAGATTTGCGCAAAGGGGAATTTGATGTTCTGGTCGGAATCAATTTGTTGCGCGAAGGGTTGGATTTACCTGAAGTTTCGCTGGTTGCGATTTTGGACGCCGATAAGGAAGGCTTTTTGCGATCAGAACGTTCATTGACACAGACGGCAGGCCGTGCAGCCCGAAACCTGAATGGAATGGTAATCATGTATGCCGATAAAATTACCAATTCCATGAAACGAACCATCGATTCGACCAATAATCGTCGCGAAAAACAAATGAAATACAACATCGAAAACGATATTACTCCGACACAAATCATTAAAGCCAGCCGCGAAATTGTAGGTTACGCAAGCATCGGCATGAAAGTGAAGGGATACAGCGGCGACGAACCTACCAATCTGGCTGCCGATCCGGTTGTTCAGTACATGAGCGTTCCGGCACTTGAAAAAGCGATTTCCAAACTCAAGAAAGACATGGAAGCCTCAGCCAAAGAACTTGATTTCTACGAAGCTGCGCGGCTTCGCGACGAAATGTTCAGGTATCAGGAAATTTTGAAAAGCAAGAAGTAAATGAAGAATCCCGAAAACCTGCTCTGATTTTCGGGATTCATCTTATAATTTATAACTCATAATTTATATCTTCGGTTTACATCCTCTCCGGAACGTCAATTCCCAATAGTTTCATGCCGGTTTTAATGGTTTTGCCAACAGTTTCGGCAATAACCAAACGAAGGTTTCTGATTTGGCTATTTTCTTCAATCAGAATCGGAAATTCATGGTAGAACTGATTGAATTCTTTTACCAATTCGTAAATATAATTAGCTACCAGGGCAGGACTGTAATTATCGCCGGCTTCTTTAATTGCAACAGGGAATTGAGAAATTAACTTGATAAGTTGAAGTTCTTTTGCCGGAATATCGGAGGTGATACTGATGTTACGAACCAGCTCAATTTCGCGGTCAGTCGCTTTGCGCAACACGGACCGTATTCTGGCATAGGTGTACTGTATAAATGGTCCGGTATTTCCGTTGAAATCGATGGATTCTTCCGGGTTGAAAAGCATATTTTTCTTTGGATCAACCTTCAGCATGAAATATTTCAAAGCTCCCAAAGCAATCATCGTATATGTTTCAGCAGCTTGTTCAGGCGTATAACCTTCTAATTTGCCCAGTTCTTCGGATGTTTTACGCGAAACTTCAATCATTTCGGCCATCAGCTCGTCGGCATCGACAACAGTTCCTTCGCGCGATTTCATTTTGCCCTGTGGCAGTTCAACCATTCCATACGAAAAATGGTGCAGTCCTTTTCCGAATTCAAAACCTAACTTGTCAAGCAGAATGGACAGAACCTGGAAATGATAATTCTGCTCATTCCCAACTACATAAATCATCTTGTTGACGGGGTAGTCCTGAAAGCGTTCTTTGGCGGTGCCAATATCCTGAGTCATATAAACCGAAGTGCCATCACTCCGGAGCAGGATTTTCTGATCGAGTCCTTCTGCAGACAGGTCGGCCCAAACTGACGAATCCTCATTTTGATAGAAAACGCCTTCATTCAACCCACGCAGAACCTCGTCCTTTCCGTACAAATAGGTTTCTGATTCGTAATAAATTTTGTCGAAATCGACACCCAATGCTTTGTAGGTAACATCAAATCCGGCATAAACCCATTGGTTCATCATCGTCCAGAGTTCGATGATTTCCGGATCTTTAGCTTCCCATTTCAGCAACATTTCGCGGGCTCCATGCATCGATGGTGCATTTTGCTCTGCACTCTCTTTGTTTTCGCCCTGCTCAATCAGGGATGCAATTTCCTTTTTATATTCCTGATCAAATTTCACGTAGAAATTACCAACCAAATGATCGCCTTTGATTCCCGTGTTTTCAGGAGTCTGGCCTTCACCCCACATTTTCCATGCATACATCGATTTGCAGATATGGATTCCACGGTCGTTCACAATGTTGGTTTTTACCACCTTGTTGCCGTTGGCTTTCAGTATTTCGCTCAGTGAAAATCCAAGCAGGTTGTTGCGGATATGTCCGAGGTGAAGTGGCTTGTTGGTGTTGGGTGATGAATATTCCACCATAACCAGATTCGATGATTCGGATGATTCAGTAATTCCAAAATTTGAAACGGAGGAAATAGAATTAAGAACCGATACCCAATATTCAGATGAAATGACCAGATTAAGGAAACCTTTTACGACGTTGTACTTTTCTACTTCAGGAACATTTTGCTGAAGATAATCGCCTATTTCGGCTGCTGTTTGTTCCGGAGATTTCTTTGATATCCTTACAAACGGGAAGACTACGAGGGTGATATCACCTTCGAATTCTTTGCGGGTATTTTGCAATTGTACAAGAGAAGAATCTATTTCCTGATGATAACATTTCTCAATGGATTCAACAATCAGGTCACGTATTATCTGTTCGATCGACATTTTTATGGCTTTGAAATTTGATCGACAAAGATATTTGATTTTCGTCATTAATTGTCACGAACTAAAAGTCATTCCTGCTTCAATTGATTTACAGATAACCTTCACGCAAATTTAATTTACCAGCTGCTTTGGAAAGAAAGAAAAAGCCCTGTCCAAGTGAATGGACAGGGCTGGTATGCAGGAATATTTTGAACCTATTTCATTTTGAAAATTTCAAATTCAACACGGCGGTTTTGTAAACGGCCTTCTTCTGTATTGTTACTGGCAATTGGTTTTGCTTTGCCTAAAGCTTTTTGGTGAATAATCCGATCCTTCGAAATTCCCTTTGAGGTCAAGTGTTCTATAACTGAATTAATGCGTTCCTGAGAAAGCTTAATGTTGTAATTGTCAGATCCCTGACTGTCAGTATGACCGTACATATTCACTTTAAAGTCTTTGTCTGAATTCAGCGTTTTAATCAGTTTTTCCAAAATACCTTTTGAATAATCTGTAAGATAACTCTTGTCTGAAATAAAATGCACCGGTGTTACTTTTACATTTTGGATAGTAACCTGGTCAGGTGTAAGTTCCTTAATTGCTTCTGCAGTAACCACCACTGCCTTTGCCGGGCAGCCTTTGCTCTCTTTTGTTCCTGTAACAGTCGGACATTCGTCAATGGCATCGGGTACACCATCTTTATCCGTATCGATCGGGCAACCAGTTGCATCTACTTTCCAACCTTTGGGTGTATCTCCGCATTTGTCGTCTTTGTCTGTGATACCATCACTGTCGGTATCCGGACAACCTTTTAAACTGGCCACTCCGGCAACATCGGGGCAAGCATCGTTTTTGTCGGCAATGCCATCTTTATCTTTATCCGGACAACCTTTCAAAGAGGTTAATCCGGCGACAGTGGGGCATTCGTCAAGATAATCTGCGACACCGTCACCATCGGTATCCACAGGGCATCCGGTCGCATCAACGGCAACTCCGGAAGGTGTATTGGGACATTTGTCTTTTTTATCTGAAACGCCATCCATATCAGTGTCTTTGACCTTTCCAAGGTCAAACTCCATACCTATTGTAGCTTTCCATAAATTGTCCTTGGCGGACACTGCACCTCGTTTAGCATCAATACCAGATAAATATCCGGCATCAAAATATAAGGCTGTGTTCGGATTGAAGTAATATTTAGCTCCAAGTCCCAGATTAAAGTTCATTCCGGAAGTTACGTTGTCGGCCAGTAAACCGGGACCGGCAAAAAGATAAGGACGGAATTTTTTGCTTTCGTCTGCCAAATTGAACCTTAAATTCAGTAATAAGTCTGCTAAATCTATGCCAGATGTTGCTTTCGAATTAAAAACTCCAAGATCGCCTTTCAGCATTAAATCAAACTTGGGGCTTAGGTATCTGCTTAGATACAATTCAGGCATTAAGCCTAATCCACCATAGTTTACAGAACCATAAGCTCCCATACCTAAAGCGGCACCCCATTTTTTGTCAGAGGTTTGAGCCTGACTGCTTACTGTAAAAGCAAGGAATAAGGAAAATAAGATTGCTTTTTTCATGAAATTTGATTTTTTGTGGTTAGTATGATGAATATTAATTTTAAATATTTACATCCATTAATTTAGTAAATTGAACCTAAA
>CAIPKZ010000307.1 GCA_903865775.1 uncultured Prolixibacteraceae bacterium
AATTTTTATTCATTTCTTCGCGTCCTGGCGTCTTCGCGTTTAAAATATTTTCAAGCCTGCTGGTTTATGGCGAATTTCCTTAATTTTGCGGCTTCAGAAACAAACAACTATGGCACAGAAACCTTCAATCCCAAAGGGAACACGCGATTTTTCACCGGCTGAAATGACTAACCGGAACTATATTTTCGATACCATCAAAAGTGTGTTTCGTTTATATGGATTTCAACCCATAGAAACACCAGCCATGGAAAACCTGTCAACCCTGATGGGAAAATACGGAGAAGAAGGTGATAAACTGCTGTTTAAAATCCTGAATTCCGGCGACTTTGCCGCTGCTCCTTCCGCACAGGAATTGCTGGAACGAAACAGCATCCGCCTGACCAATAAAATCTCTGAAAAAGGTTTGCGCTACGATTTGACTGTGCCCTTTGCCCGATACGTGGTGCAATACCGGAACGATATTTCATTTCCATTTAAACGTTACCAGATTCAGCCTGTTTGGCGTGCCGATCGGCCGCAGAAAGGTCGCTACCGTGAGTTTTACCAATGCGATGTGGATATCGTCGGCAGCGATTCGTTGCTCAATGAATTGGAACTGGTTCAGATTGTTGATCAGATTTTCGCCAAATTGAAAATCAGTACAGTAGTTAAAATAAACAACCGTAAAATCCTTGCCGGGATTGCCGAAGTGATTGGTGAAATAGACCGGATCATTGACATTACCGTGGCAATTGACAAGCTGGATAAAATCGGGATTGAGAAAGTGAATGAGGAACTGATTGAAAAAGGCATTCCTCAAGGCGCGGTAGAAAAACTTCAGCCGATTCTTCATTTATCCGGAACGGTTTCTGACAAGCTGGTTCAGTTGGAAAAAGCCATTGGCCAGTCGGAAATAGGTGCAAAAGGAATTGCAGAGGTTCGCACTTTATTTTCATATCTGGATACTTTGGAATTGACTACTGAACTTGAGCTGGATTTGACTTTAGCTCGTGGATTGAATTATTATACTGGCGCTATCTTCGAGGTAAAAGCGAAAGATGCTGCTATGGGAAGCATCTGCGGAGGTGGCCGTTACGACGATCTGACCGGAAATTTCGGAATGCCCGGCGTTTCAGGTGTGGGTATTTCGTTTGGAGCCGACCGTATTTACGATGTGCTGACCCAGTTGCAATTATTTCCTTCGGTTACAGTTGATTCGACCAGACTGATGTTCGTGAATTTTGGACCTGCTGAAGAATCCTTTTGTTTGCCTGTTCTGGCAGCGGTTCGGAAAGCCGGAATCAATGCTGAAATCTTTCCGGATAAAAGCAAGATGGCCAAACAAATGACCTGGGCCAACAACAAAAATATTCCATTTGTAGCCATTGTCGGTGAAAACGAAATGCTTCAGGGCAAAATCAACCTGAAAAACATGCTTTCGGGCGAGCAGCAGTTGGTTGATCCGCAGGAACTGATAAAAATCCTTTCAGAATAACATTCTATTCAGTTACTTTCCTGAAAATTCAGGAAATGATTCTTCCGTACAAAGAATATCGATTTTCAAAAACCATTGGGGGCGACATCCGCTGTCCCTGAATTCTGCTTTCCATCATAGTCAGTTTAAGCAAACATAGATTCCAATATTTTTTGACCTTGGAGAGGTCAGATGTTTATAGAAAATGCATTTCATCTAATCCATTCGACCCCTTTGTGGTCGTACAATGAATAAATTCATTTGATTCTATAAACCTGTGAAACCTCCGGTTTCAATATTATTCTCATCACAAAAAACAAAACTTTATGAAAAGAGAAATTCATTATATATCACCCGAAAAATTAACTTATCCTATCATAGAAGAGATTCTGGAAGGTCATAAAATGCTTGCATTATCAGCCGAATCGATTTCCCTGATTCAAAAAAGCAAAGCCTATCTCGACCGTAAAATCAACGAAACTGACGGTCCACTATACGGAATCAATACCGGCTTTGGTGCACTGTGCAACATTGAAGTCTCGAAGGATGACCTGAGTAAATTGCAGGAAAACCTGGTCATTTCGCATGCATGCAATCTGGGGCCTGAGATTCCTTCGGATGTGGTACGATTGATGCTTTTACTGAAGGCTCATGCTTTGTCAAGAGGAAATTCTGCCGTCCAGTTAATCACTGTTCAGCGAATTCTGGATCTGTACAACAACGATATTTTACCCATTGTTTGCGAGCAGGGATCGCTCGGTGCCAGCGGTGATTTGGCTCCTTTGGCCAAATTGTTTCTTCCATTAATCGGAATGGGCGAGGTTTATTACCAGGGAATGCTGAAGCCAGCTTCTGAAGTATTAAAAGAAATGGGTTGGGAGCCTATTCGTTTGCAGGCGAAAGAAGGTCTGGCTTTGCTGAATGGCACACAGTTTATGAGTGCTCATGCCGTGTTTACTTTGCTGAAGGCCTTCCGGCTTCTGGATTATGCCGATATCATAGGCGCATTGTCGCTTGATAGTTTTGACGGGTTGATTGAACCATTTATGGCTCAGGTTCAGGAAATCCGGCCTCATGCCGGGCAGATCCGGACAGCTGCCAATTTCAGGAAACTGCTGGAAGGAAGTGAATTGATCAGCCGGAAGAAGGAACATGTTCAGGATCCGTATTCGTTCCGCTGTATTCCGCAAGTTCATGGAGCAGTGAAAGATGCGGTCAATTATGTCGCCGGAGTGGTTGAAATTGAAATTAATTCGGTAACCGACAATCCGACAGTATTTCCTGATGATGACCTGATTGTTTCAGGAGGAAATTTCCACGGAGAGCCATTGGCTTTATCGCTTGATTTTCTGGCCATTGCACTTTCTGAAATCGGGAGTATTTCTGAACGTCGCACCTATCGTTTGATTTCCGGCAATCACCATCTTCCGGAGTTTCTGGTTGCCAACCCCGGATTAAATTCAGGATTTATGATTCCTCAATATGCTGCGGCTTCGATAGTTAGTCAGAATAAACAGCTGAGTACGCCGGCTTCGGTTGATTCAATTCCTTCATCGAACGAGCAGGAAGACCATGTGAGTATGGGCGGGAATGCAGCCACGAAAGCATTGAAAGTGGCTACAAATATTTACAGTATTCTGGCGATCGAATTGTACAATGCTGCTCAGGCCATGGAATTCAGACGGCCTGCACGATCTTCAGATTATTTGGAGCATTTTCTGTCTGAATACAGGAAGCAGGTTTCGTTTGTTAGCGAAGACACCTTAATGTATGTCGGGATTAACAAAACCATCGCATTTTTGGAAAAAGGGAAATATGTTTTGTGAAAAGTAAAAAGCCGGATTATCCGGCTTTTTTGCTATTCTGTCTTATGATCTTTTCGGTATTCCCTGATCAGGTGCGATCTGAATTCATTTTCCGTACGGTACATTAACAGTACTTTCTTTTTAGGCAGTATCTTCTGAAATTGCAGATGATATTCTTTTCGCAAGTTTGCTTCATTTTCGAATGACTCAATGTAGTTATTGGTCATTTTTTCAATTTCAGGCTCGGTTAATTTGGCATATTCTTCGTCCGACATGCGCTCAAAACGATGAATCTGTCGCTGAATTTCAAACCTTTTCTTTTCAAATTCATTGTAAACCGGCCAGAAAGCCTGTGCTTCGGCTGGTGTCAAATCCAGGTTGCTGGTGAAAAAGGAAATCTTTTCAGCTTTTATTCTTTCGAACATTTCAGGGCTTGGTTCACGCCGTTCCTGCGCCAAAAGCAAAGTCAATGTAAAAATTGACAAAATACTTGTAAGAATTATCTTTCTCATAATCGGTTAATTTTGAATTTCAGAATAAATTTCAACATCATTTAAGTTGGAAGCTAAAAATGCAAGAATCTCGTCAGGATTTGTCGCGGCGATATTGCTCGTTTCATCCGAAAAAATCGCACTTGCCAACGTATTGTCGTCGATTGATGTTAAGTTAAGGGTATAGTTATCAAGTAGATCGGATGGTGAACTTACTGCTGTCTCCGTTTTTGTTCCGGTATTCACGATCGGCGAGTTCATTGAATAATTGACCAAAAGGTAAACGATTGACAAACTGGCTGCCAAACCTAAAGCAGGCTTCAGAAACCGGATGATCCGGCCTGATTTGGCTTTTGTTATCATTGGCTGTTCAATTCCCCTCATGATCCGATCTTCAATCGTATCAAAATAATGATCCGGGGTTCGAAACGGATTCGTTTTATGACGTTTCAGGAATTCTGATTCGATGTTCTCTTCTTCGTACATGATCTTTAAATATAGGACTTTGACATTATTGAATTCAAATAGTTTAATTTCCCGGAGAGTTAATTTTCCTCCGGTATGAGCGGATTATTGAAAATCAATTCTCGTTTCGTTTGATTTAACGTACTCTTCAACCTTCTTTACCGCATGGTGATAAGAGGCTTTTAGCGCACCAACCGAGGTTCCAAGTATTTCAGACATTTCTTCGTATTTTATTTCATCAAAGTATTTCATATTGAATACGATACGCTGTTTTTCGGGTAAAATGGCAATTGCTTTTTGTAAGAGCATTTGCCATTCGTCACCGTCGAAATAAGTGTCGCTTTGAAGATTTCCAATCAGGTATTCGTTTTCATCAGTCAGGCTCGACATCATCTTGCGTTTGCGCTGATTCAGAAAAGTGATCGATTCGTTGGTGGCAATTCGGTAAAGCCAGGTGAAAAGGCTCGATTCGGCGCGGAATGAGTCGATTCCATTCCAGATTTTTATAAAGGTATTTTGAAGAACGTCGTCTGTATCGTCGTGGTTCATTGTAATTTTCCGGATATGCCAGTACAGCCTTTCCTTATATTTGGAAATCAGATACCTGAATGCAAGCTCCTTTGTTGAAGGATCTTTCAGGTTGTCCAATATTTGCTGGTCATTGGTCATACTTGATACAAAGGTTGGTAATCAGACCGCGGGAAAAGAAAATAGTTTAATTCGGTAAAACGACGATTAAACAATTAATCAAATGGAAAAAGTCAAAAGTCATTGGGAAATGTTTAAAATGAGCATTTCCCAATGGCCTTTTTCTCTTTTCTGAAGTTTTATTCAATCCTGAAGTTCAGTCCTTCTTTCTTCAGCTTTTCGTAAACCTGAATATCGAACTGATACAATTTAGCTGCCCGATGAGCCACATTTTGCTGCTTTTCTCCCGAGTCAATCAATAAATCCATCTTGGCAAGTTTCTTCCTGAAGTTTCGGGTATCCATCTTTTTGTTCAGGATGACTTCATAAAGTGACTGGATTTCGGTCAGGGTGAAATTTTCGGGTAACAGATGAAAGCCTACCGGATGGTACATCACTTCCTGACGTAATTTCAGCAGGGCCTGCTGAATAATCTGATCATGATCGAAGCATAGTGACGGCAATTCGTTCAGGTTAAACCATTGCAGCGATTTGGCCAGGTTCGATTGTTTCAGGTTATAATAGTCGGGATTGATTAAAGCATAATAACCAATGGTTATAACACGGGTATAGGGAACCCGCTGCAGTGAACCAAAGGCGCTGATTTGCTGAAGAAAAACATCGTTTAACCCGGTAGCCTGAAAAAGCAAATCTTTGGCAAACTCATCCAGATCCTGGGTTTCCGGAACATGACCGCCAAACAGACTCCAATCGACACCACCGGTAAAGACAGGATGCTTTTCATAAATCTGCCTGATCTGATCCTCACTGGCTTGTTCAGGAAGTGATTTCTGAAGGACTTCTTTATCAATTTGAACAAGTAAAACGCGCAGACCTGATTTGTCGAATCCGAAAATTACGCAATCAACAGAAACTGAATTTAATATCATGGATTTATCTTCTTTTTTGCAAAAGTAATATTCCGGAAT
>CAIPKZ010000308.1 GCA_903865775.1 uncultured Prolixibacteraceae bacterium
ATTTGGTTTAAACACCGGGCTTCACCCGGTATTCAGATATCGCGCCCTTTCAGGGCTTATAGGTTCTTCATGTGGTTTAAACACGGGGCTTTACCCGGTATTCAAATATTGCGCCCTTATAAGGCAAATCGGAACTTTAAATTTAAAGAGCGACAGGATTCCCTTAGAATAAATCAGATCCTAAAGTATTCTTTTTAAATTTAACCTGCCAGCTGCATTTCACATTTTCCCTATCTTTACCTCTCATTTTTAGCTTTTCATGCAAATATTTACTAAAAACCGGGTTGTTTCCATTATTGCTTTACTGCTGTGGTTTTTTGCAGGAATAAACTGCTATGCGCAGAAGGAAGCAAATAATTGGTTTTTGGGTACTCAAAATGGTCTTACTTTTAATTCAGGTTCACCTCAAAATATACCTTGCTCAAATTATCTTGGCACAAATGGAACTGCTGTTGCCTCTGACTCAGCCGGGAATCTGCTGTTTTATACGGATGGATTAAAAGTTTATACAAGATCGCATCAAATAATGCAAAATGGTGACGGATTACTAGGCACAGCTTATTACCAGTCATGCATTACTTTTCCGAAACCTGGCTCAAAGAGGTTTTATTACATTTTCGTAGTTGGTAATTATCACATTACTCCGTTGACAGGAATAAGATACTCACTTGTTGATATAGAAGCCAATGGTGGAGAAGGAAAAGTGATTTACAAAAATTTTTATTTGTCTGGTGGTGATGACGCAATGGATGTACTGACAGCTACAGTCCATCGTAATAATAGAGATGTTTGGGTAGTAACAAGAAAACAAGCTCAATTCACTTATACTTATTCCGCTTATCTAGTAACTCCAACAGGTATACATAGTCCAGTTTATTCTATTTTCAAGAAAACTACTCCAATTACACAATCTCCCATGGGTACAATTCGCATTTCTCCTGATGGTAAGAAGTTCATTGATTCACAGTTTTCCAATAACCTTTTCGGACATTTCGATAACAATCTTGGCACAATAACCCGCTTTTCTGGAGGTTTGGATTTTGCATTTAGTTTTTCTATCGGAACTGAATTTTCGCCTTCATCAAAATATTTGTATATCTGTGGTACATCAAATCAATTCAACTTTATAGTTTTACAATTTGATGCGAACGCAATAGACTCCCTGTCTTTTCAAAACTCACAGCAACTGGTTGGATTCATTCCGAACCCGACACAAAGTAGTACCGGAATGTTTTTGATGATGCAATCTGCACCAGATGGGAAGCTTTATGGCGTTAGGTTTGAAAATACTAAACTGTTCACACTTAACTATCCTGATAAGGCAGGACTCGGATCAGATTTTCAATATGATGGCTATGATTTAAATGTACCGGCAGGTAAAACACTACCACAATTTGTTACAAGTTACGTTCAACGCTTCTTCTACCAGGGCTCCTGTGTGGGCCTGCCTTATAGATTTACCTCAAATTTCCATCCGGTTCCCGATAGTATTCACTGGGACTTTGGAGATGGCAGTAGTTCTACACTGCTAAATCCGACACATATTTATGCCCTTGGAGGGAATTATTCGGTTGTTGTTTTTGCCCGCTTTCCGGATGGGAAAACCGGTGATGCCCAACGTGATATCACCGTTGCAGAACTTCCCCATCCAAACCTGGGTTCAGATATTACACTTTGTAAAGGCACTAGCGTTAAACTTTTGCCAGGCAGTTTTACTTCCTATGTGTGGAGTAATGGCGCATCTGATTCTACGATCGTTGCAGCTGATACGGGTCAATATTGGGTGCAGGTGGCTAATCCATCAGGTTGTATAAATCGTGACACGGTGCAGGTAGCCTGGTTCAGTTCACCCGTTCTCGACGAAACCAGGCTGAATGTTGCTCCCACTACCTGTAATTCCAGTACAGGCGCCATTACCGGCCTGTCAGTATCCGGGCTGGAGCCACTTACCTATACCTGGAAAAACGGCAGCGGAGCCATACTTGGTAACGAACCCGATATTTTCCACCTGCCTGTTGACAATTACACGCTTTGGGTTTTAGATTCAGCAGGTTGTGAAACACCGCTTAAAATGTACACGATCAGAAACATAGGTGATTCTTTAATATTGTCGGTTGATCATATAAATGCGCATTGTAACAGGGCAGATGGAAGCATTGCCGTGAAAGCCACCGCAGGTTTAACCAATATGCTTATATACGCCATTGATACCTCCAACTTCCTCTCCAATCCGGGGCTGTTCCGCAATCTTCTTCCTGGCAGCTACCAGATTTGGGTAAAGGATTCGCTGGGATGCAAAAAGGTGTACGACGGTAATCCGGTTGTGGTGCAAAATTTAACTGGCCCATTGCTTCAGCCCTCAGTAGTACAGGATGAAACAGGGGGGCAGTCAAACGGAAGTATCAGCATCATAGCAACAAGTAGTTCCGATACGTTATGGTATTCCATTGGTGGCAGTTCCCAACTGAATAATGGCAATTTCGACAACTTGCCAGCCAACACCTATGTATGTACAGTGACCGACAAGTTTGGCTGCGACACCACATTTACTGTTATTCTGAAAAATATTTTGTTGATCCGACTACAAGCCA
>CAIPKZ010000309.1 GCA_903865775.1 uncultured Prolixibacteraceae bacterium
AGGCCATGTGGATACCGAATATTATCTATGGAGTCCTTGCGTTCTACTTATACAAAAGAGCTGCGAGGTGAGGTCTAAAAAATCAAACTCATCATAGGATAGTTCAAAAGCAAATAAAACAGTTACTTCTGCAAATTACTTGTAAATGTTTTATAAAACATGTCGGGCAATAAAAAAATGATAATTTTGCCCTTTCTTAAACGTATTTATACAGGCACAAAAATAGAACATTGTTCTGTTTTAATAGATTATTTTAATCAAAAACAAATTCTATGTCACTGAAAAGAAGCATTTTAGACCTTCGGAAACGAAAAGATGAAGTTCGGCTGGGTGGAGGAGAGGAAGCCATTGAGAAGCAGGCCGCAATGGGTAAATTAACTGCTCGTGAACGTATCCTTGCAATTGTTGACGAAGGCTCATTTCATGAATATGATATGTTCGTTGAACATGCAGGTACTGACTTCGATATGGGCAATAAAGTCCTTGCCGGCGACGGGGTAGTTATCGGTACAGGAACTATTTATGGATCACCGGTTTGTTTGTTTGCTCAGGATTTTACTGTTGCAGGCGGTTCGCTGGGTTTATCGCATGCCCGTAAGATTACCAAAATTATGGATCATGCACTGAAAATGAGAGTTCCATTAATTGGTATTAACGACTCAGGTGGTGCGCGTATTCAGGAAGGTGTAAACTCTTTGGCTGGTTATGGCGAAATTTTCTTCCGAAATACCCTTTCTTCAGGAGTTATTCCACAGATTTCAGTCATTCTCGGACCTTGCGCAGGTGGAGCAGTATATTCGCCAGCGCTGACCGATTTTGTGTTCGTGGTTGAAAATATATCGAAAATGTTCATCACCGGACCTGCCGTTATTAAAAGTGTTCTGGGTGAAGATATTTCGATGGAAGCTCTTGGTGGTGCAAGGGTTCATGCTGAAATTACCGGAAATGCCCATTTCTATGCATTGAGCGAAAAAGAATGTTTTGAGCAGATTAAAACTCTGATTTCGTATATTCCATGGAATAATACTCAGAAAGCAAAATCATTCCCTCCTCAGGAGCCAAAAACAAAACTGAAAATTGAAAATATCGTTCCATCTGATGCCAGGCTGCCTTACGATATTCGCGATATTATTAAATCGATTACCGACAGTTCGGAGTTCTTTGAAATCATGGAACTTTTTGCTGCCAACATTGTCATCGGATTTGGCCGCATGAATGGCGAAACGGTTGGTTTTGTTGCCAACCAGCCGATGGTACTGGCAGGTGTTCTCGATTGCGACAGTTCGGACAAAGCCGCCCGATTCATCCGTTATTGCAATGCATTCAATATTCCGATTATTACGCTGGAAGACATGCCGGGATATTTGCCTGGTGTTGATCAGGAACATGCCGGAGTTATCCGTCACGGAGCCAAAATCCTGTATTCCTATTCAGAAGCCACAGTACCGAAAATTACTGTGATCATTCGTAAAGCCTACGGTGGTGGATACATTGCAATGAATTCGCGCCATTTGCGTGCCGACTTCGTATTTGCATGGCCAACAGCCGAAATTGCGGTTATGGGACCTGAAGGTGCTGCGAACATTGTTTTCCGCAAGGAAATTGCAGAAGCTGCCAATCCGGAAGCCATGCGTCAGCAAAAGATTCAGGAATACAAAGATAAATTTGCCAATCCTTATGTAGCTGCATCAAAAGGTTACATCGACGAAGTTATTGAACCGCAGGAAACACGTAAAATCCTGCTGCATGCACTTCAGATTTCAACACACAAAGATGTTCCGGCTCCGGCTAAGAAACACGGACTTCCACCATTTTAATCAAAACTAAGGATTATGGCAGATCAGGAAAAACAATACATTATTGTACACAGCGCAAAATACGAAACCACTTATACTAAAAAGTACCTCAACCGGAAAGTTTGGGAAGAACCCAATTTTAACCTTATCAAATCCTACATTCCGGGAACCATTATTGATGTTTTGGTAAACGAAGGTCAGGTATTAAAAGGCGGTAACAGTATTATTGTGCTTGAAGCAATGAAAATGTACAACGATGTTCAAATGCCTTTTGATGGGAAAATCGTAAAAATTCATATTGAAAAAGGACAAAAAATTCCCAAAAACTTTGTGATGATCGAGATTGAGCCTGTTGAATAAGGTAAATCAATGAATTGAAATAGAGAAAGAGTGTTCCTGGTTTATAGGAGCACTCTTTCTGTTTCCTGGATAAAGGCAATAGAAAATCCCTTCCATTATTGTAATGAAAGGGATTTTAATTTGAATGTATTATTCAGAACAACCTTTTATGGTTTCGGGTTAAAGATGATGTCAACCACATCAGCTTTTGCAAGGAATAATTGTACAAATTTCTGCACCTGTGCAGTGGTCATTTTCTGAAGTATCTGTTCAAAGTTTTTACCAGATGTCGGGTCATACGAATACGTGTAGTAGGTATTCAAAGACTGAAGCCAGTAACTGTTGTGCAGTTTTGACTGTTCACGGTTCTTTAGGAGGCTTTCAACTGCCTTGTCCAAATCTGTGGCGGTAGGACCGTTTGCTTTTATCTTGTCGATCTCACGATAGATAATCGCTTTCATTTGCTGTGCTTTTTCCGGATCGGTATCAAAGGTCATATTAAGACTTTTGTCGGTTTTTGGAAATTTTGAGGAACTGGCCGAAACACGAACACCATACGACCCACCTTCTTTTTCGCGAATTTCTTCGATGTAGCGCAGATTCAGAATATCGCGGAACACACTCAGTAAAAGGTTTTGTTCAGGCGAATAGTTCATTCTGGCCATGTAGTTTACCACAACAGTCGACTTTTTAACTTCAAGCGGGATTTCAATTTCGCGGACAGTTTTACCTTTTGGCCACTCAATATTTCGGTCTATCCAAGTCTCGTTGCGCGGCAGATTGGTCAACGATCCAATGTATTTTTCGGCCATTGCCTGAGCAGTTGCTTCATCAATATTTCCGACAATAATGTAAATAAAATCACCGGCATCAACAAAGCGTTCTCTGTAAATGGTCTCCATTTGTTCCATCGAAATTTCGTTGAACAATTCCGGAGTCATTAGTTTGGTACGCGGATTTTTACAGGTGAAGATTAAATTCAAAGAGTCGCCAATAATTTTCTGCGGATTGTTTGCCATGTTTTCTACATAAGCTTTGTAGCGGCCTAGCAGTGCATCGTAGGCTTCTTTGTCGAAGCGAGGATTTTCGAATTGCAGATACAACAATTGCATCATCGTTTCAAAGTCTTTTGGAGTACTCGATCCGTTGAAGGATTCATTCAGGTCGGATAATCCAACACCAAGGCTTGCCTTCTTGCCGGTCAGCGCTTTTTTCAAGGCTGTGGCATCGTATTCGCCCAATCCAAACGAACCAATGAACTGGTTCAGCATCATTGCCGAAGCAACTTTTTCGTTTTCTACTTTCGAGCTTCCACCGTTACTCAAAGCTATCAACGACACCTGATCTTTTTCGTAATCGGCCTGTCGGAAAACGACTTTGGTTTCGTTGCCCAGGGTCCATTCTACTGCGTTAAACTCAGGAAGTTTCTTGGTGCTTTTTACTTTCGATCCGGTTAATTCTTTTTTGATCAGGTCGGTAGAAACCACCTGATCGGCATAAGGCTCAACCTTTGACTGTTCGATTTCAGCCATAATGGATAATGCCTCTTCTTTGGTCAGGTGTTTAGCTTCCGGCTTGTCGGGTCCCATCACAACAATCACGCGGTTTTCGGGAGTTATCCACTGTTTGGCTTTGGCCGAAACCTCTTCAACCGAAATAGTAGGTAAAACCATCTGCATAAATTCCCAGTCAAAATCCATGGAAGTTATCGGTTCTCCATCGATGTAATTGTTTTTGTAATCAGAGGCATATTGATCGTTGGAGATCTTATCTCGCTGTTTATAGCGGCTTTCAGTTGATGTCAAAAGGTTTGTTTTGGCACGTTCCAGTTCATCCGGAGTAAAGCCATGCTGGTAAATCCGCTGAGCTTCAGTGTAAATCGATTTAAATGCCACATCATCCTGATCGGGTTTGGCCGAAGCTGAAACTGAGAAAGTTTGGTAACCCGAAACAAAGCCGCCATAGCCAAGACTTCCTGAAATAAATGGCGTAACTCCTTTTTGAAGCAGTTCAGTGATACGGTCTCTGGCCATCATGCCAAACAGTGACTGAATGGTTTGTTCGCGGAGATAGTTCAGGTTTTTTTCTGAAGTCTCAGGAGCTTTGTGTTTAATGTATAGCGAAACTGAATAACTGTCGGCTTCCTTGTCGGTTGCCAAAACATACAATGGATCTTTGTGTTCAGGAACTTCATAAAATTCACGTTTTTGCGGATTTTTAACAGGCTCAATTTTCGAAAACAAAGCTTTCACTTTTTGCTCAACGGCATCCACATCAATGTCTCCAACAATGGCAATGGCCTGCAAATCGGTACGATACCAATCGGTATAGAAATTCCGGAGCGTTTCGTATTTAAAATTCTTAATCACATCCAAATCACCAATCACATCGCGGTTCATGTATTTCGAACCGTTCAGCAAAACAGGCAGAAATTGCCGTTGCATGCGAAATCCAGCAGTACGGCGAGTTCTCCATTCTTCAGTAATTACGCCTCGTTCGGCATCAATTTCTTCATCGGTGAGTAAAAGAAAATCAGCCCAGTCGTTTAAAACCAGTAGGCAGGTGTCTACTAAACCTTCATGTTTCACCGGAACATCGCTTAAATTGTAAACGGTTTCACCGAAACTCGTGTAAGCATTAATGTTTCGTCCAAACGAAACTCCATGTTTTTCGAGGGTATTGATAATCCCTTTTCCGGGAAAATGTTGGGTGCCATTGAAAGCCATATGTTCCAGAAAATGAGCCAGACCATTCTGATCATCGTTTTCGAGCAGTGCACCTACGTTTTGAATAATGTAAAAACTTGCCCGTTCTTTTGGCTCTTCATTATGCCGGATGTAATAGGTCATTCCATTGGCAAGTTTACCTGTCCTAACTGCCGGATCAACCGGAGCTGGCTGTAACAGGGCATTCTGGCTAAATCCCAATCCTGACAATTGCATCAATGCAACAATCAGTACTAATCTGAATTTGATCATAAGTACGTCTTTATTTGGTTTTGTTTTTGCCGACAAGATTTATTAGGGTGGCTTGTCATAATACTACCCGATAGGTAACAGACAGGTGTTCATTATTACAAATAATCAGTATTATTTTTTCTGATCAATCCGTTTCAGTAAGACGAAACCACCTTTTTTTTCCACAAAAACAAGTTGTGGATTTTGATCAAGAATTGTTTGCATTGCGGTTACTTTTACCACGAAATATACCTCGCGGCCGGTTTCTCCATGCAATAGAAATTCCTGTTCATCACAATCCAAACATGCTCTTTGAGGTTTGTCGGAATAGAAATACGGAGCATAACTTTTGTATCCCAAAGTTGAGATCCAGGCCGGCTTTCCTTTAAAAGCAGATATAAATCCGATGGCTGGTCCTTGTGAATACTGCTCAATTTTCGGAACCACCATAAACATGAAAAGCAGCACGAAAAGTGCAGTACTTAAAAAAATGGTTAATACCTGTTTAAATCCCCGCAGGAAAAAAACTGCAACGATCAGGGCTATTCCAAAGGCTGCGCCAACCATAAACTCGAATCCGCCCCAATGAACAGCCGTATCGATGCAGGCTATGGCAAAATCATCTTTAATATATTTTTTCAGGACAGAGGAAGGTATGCCTGTTGCAATGAGTTGAACAAGGCCAGGAGCAATGGCCCAAATGGTTCCCAGAAAAAGAATCAATGTTTTTTCAAGTTTATTTAAGCTTAGCTTGTTGATATACATATCATACAACGATACTGCGGCCAGATAGCTCAAAGGAAAATAGCACAGTGAACTGTAATGGACAATCTTGGTTTTGATCAAAGAGAAAATTACGAGGACCACACAAAATAATATTATCATCAGCTTTCGGTAGTCATTATTTTCAGTACTTTTCCGAAAGAAAGCCCGGAAAGCCAATATTGATGTAGGAAACACACCCACAAACAAAACAATTGGATGGTAGAAAACGCTGCCACCGTGACCGGCATCTTCCGTTTGCATCAGCTTCATCTGGTATGTGAAGAAATCGGAGACCAGTTGCCAGTTACCAATAGCGATTTGATACAGGTGGTAAGCTCCACCAGTCAAAATAAGAACAACACTAAAAATCAATAAATCAACCCATTTCAGAAATTTTAATTTTCGTTCGAGCAATAAATACAGGCCAATTGAAACGCCAAATAACAAAATGGCAACCGGACCTTTCGTTAATGTCGCCAAACCAAGAATTCCGGCAGAAAGAATAACATTTATTATTCCATTGCCTTTCAATTCTCTCTTTCCGATGTGATTGAAAGCAAAATAAATAGCGGTGAATATAAACAGGTTAAACCAAGGGTCGATGATTCCGGACTTAAAATACAGAAAAGGTAGAATTGATGCGCCATAAGCAATTGTCCAGGCTAATCCAAATTTGTAGTTCCGCAAGCTATTGCCAATTTCAAACAAAACCAGCAAACTCAGCACTCCGCAAATTGCATTGGGGAACCGTGCTGCAAACTCATTGATTCCAAAGATTTTCATACTTAGAACCTGCATCCAGATAAACAATGGCGGCTTCTCCCAAAATGGCATGAAATTGATCCGGACAGTACTGTAATCTCCGGTTGTGATCATTTCGCGCGCCGATTCAGCAAAATTGATTTCATCCCAATCAAACAGATGGACTAAACCATTGAATGGTAAAAACAGCAGAAGGGCAATGAGTATTATTAATAACCTGATCCGGTTTTCAATCGACAAGTTTTGAATCATAGGATTTGTTTTCTAAAAGGATTTTTCGGTCTCAGTTCAATTTTTTTATCTATCCATGGATTTTTAATCTGCCTGCTAAAATAATAAATCGGGATGGTTATTGATACGGCGATATAGGAACCGACGAAAACATCCAAAGGAAAATGGGCAGAAAGATAAATCCGCGAAAAGCTAACCAAGGCAGCAGTGCAAAAAAGGACGAATTTGAGATATTGGTTTTTGCTCAGAATAGAAAGGTATAAAAATACACTGAAGACTGTAGCAGTGTGACCTGAGGGGAAACTATACAGCAAAGGTGGATCGAATGCTGGTACATGCCGTATCACCTCGGTAAATTCAAAATAAACGACAGGACGGTCAAATTCAGGGAAATAATACCTTTTTAAAAGCGTAACGATAATTGATATGATGGAGCTTGCTGTTAGAAAAGTTAGCGATTCGCGAAATGATACAAAAAGTAAAATGATGACAAGAAAATAAGGGACAAATCCATCGCCCAAATCGGTTAGGTAATAAAAAAAGTGATCGGCAAATGTTGAATTGTAGCTGTTTATATTCAGGAATAAACCGGCACTCCCATGAATTCCGATAAGGAATAGGAGGTATGTTGAAAGCAGAAAAAATGGAACAATAAAATTTTTATTATCCTGGATTACCTTTAAAATCCCGGAAGCTTTCTTTAAAGAGAATATACTCATTGGAACCAGCAATTTTCACAAAGATAGTATCCTGATATTTCAAAACGATGTCATCTCGTAAAATTGCTTCAATTTTGCCTTAATTTTGATTTTCAAACTTCGCAGGAACTTCATGGGAACGGTTAATTCTGGCTTGGATCCATTACCTTTCCAATAAACAGGATGGCATTGGTATCTTTCTCCCGGATTGCAAAAACAAACGGATGATCAACCCGGAAGGTATTCAGATCGGGTCCTACAGAAGTTACACCAACGGTAATTCCGGTGACTGCCGCAGCTTCGGTTCCGCGCTCATCAACTTTGATGTAGGTTTTGTGCATCACTTCCGAAATAACCAGTTTGGCATCATCCGAAATTCCGCTCAGGTCAGCTTTTCCATCTTCAAAAGCATCAGTCATTCCCAAAGCGTTCAATTGATCAACCAGACTTTTATCGAATTTGAACTCGAACTTCGGAAGGAATACTTTTTTCTTTTGTTCGGTCATCTTCGAAATCCATTCGTTGATATGATCTGAAGTCAACAGTGAAATCACATCACTGGTGGTTTTTCCTTCATCGGGCAAAAAAATCAGCATCGAATATTTACCGCTTCCATAAGGCATTTCAAGAAGTTGAAAATCTGTATTGCTGAAGTAATTGAACGGATTGTCGATGTACATGGTCGGAACCTGAATTACCGAATTTCCTTCTCTGATAAATGACAAATCATAGGTTTCCTTCGGATCAAAACGGTATTTCCACTCGCCATTAAAATAAATGGCATTCAAGAGATACATCACATCTTCAGGATTTACCTTTTCGATAATCTTTTCGATTTTACCTTTGGTTTTCGTATTGACCCAACTGTTCACGGTATTCAGTGTTTCCGCAGTTTTTGAAAAATCGAGTCCTGAAACTTCAGCCAGATAATAGTCCTGGTCGGTGGTAATGAAATCGGACTTGACTTTGAACGTATTCCGGTAAAAAATCGCATTCGAAATCGAGAGTTCCACTTTCGGATCATGGCTTATCAATGAAGAAACCAGATCTTTATAGCTTGTGTTGATATCATCCGAAGTCAGATTGGCTTTGTGCAGCATTTCTTCCATCTGCAATTTGGTATTTCCTTCGGTTCCATTATATACCATGGCCAGTGCGAGAGAAACGCTTAATGGTGAAATCATGGTGTTTTTTGGTTCAGTGAGTGATGCATTCACTTTTTGGAAGATTTCAAATCCAAACTGATTGTCAGCCGAAATGATTTTAGCCGATTTTTCTGAAGGAGATAAATCAGAAACCTGAGGTACTTCGGGTTTATCGCTGCAGGCGGCGATTAGAATCACCAATACTAAAAATGAAAATATTCGTTTCATGGGTTTTCGTTTAAATTCTATTTCCAAGATGAGGCAACTTTCCAAAAGGTTGCGCAGCAAAACCTTTAATAATTCACGAAAGGTCAGGATTTGCATGAGGAAAACAAAATGGAAACGCAACTATTCTGAAGCGAGAACCATCTAAGAATCGAAACATGAATCAATGAATGTTATATCAACTTCAGAATTTCGGATTGAACAGCATTTTGAAACTTAATTGATGGAATTTTTTAAGCCCCAAAGTGAATTAATTCGGTTAAATTTGGGTGATCAGAAAACAGTGCACTCTTGGAAGATTTTAAACCTCTCATATCCGAATGTATTGCCGGCAACCAAAAGGCTTTGGCAGAACTATACCATCATTTTGCGCCAAAAATGTTTGGGGTTTGCTTGCGCTACGCGAAGGATGCCACTGAGGCAGAGGATAATTTGCAGGATGGGTTTATCAAGGTCTTTGCCAATTTGAAAACATTCCGTAACGACGGATCGCTTGAAGGTTGGATTCGGCGCATCATTATTAATGTATCGCTCGAAAAAATCAGGAAGCAACATTTGATGTGTCCGGTTGAAGATGTTTCAATTTATGACACGATCAATTTTTCGGATGATGTGATTGCCAAGATTTCGGCTGACGATCTGATGAAATTGATTCAGGAATTACCTCCTCGATATCGGCTGGTTTTTAACCTTTATGTGATGGAAGGAATGTCGCATCAGGAGATTGCTCAGGAAATGTCGATCACGCAAGGAACTTCGAAATCGAATCTGGCACGTGCCCGTGAAATACTGAAAAGGAAAGTTCATGAAACTTTCGGGGAATTAAAAGCTCAAAACAATTATACTGCATGAAGAATACCAACAATATAGACGAACTGTACCGCGAAAAGCTCCAAAACTTTGAGAAGGATCCACCTTCTTATTTGTTAGAGAATATTTTGGCGGCTACAGTAGTCAATAAAAAAAGTCGGAAAGTGGTTTTCTGGCGGATTGCCGGTGTGGCAGCCGCATTGCTTCTGGCTTTTGTTGCCGGTTGGCAAATCAATTCACGCGATCAGGTTGAATTGGAACAAGCTATCGTGATGAGTAAGAATCAGGCTACTGATGCTGAAACAGAAAAGGTAATTCCGTCTGAACAAAAACTGGATAGTAAGCAGGTTGAAAGTTCAAATATTTTGGTTGCAATGTTGGATCATTCAGAGCAGGTTAAAAGTTCAAAATCTATAAATCCTATATCAGTTTCTGATACTGAACCAAGTCCATCAATTAATGAAACGTCACTTCTGAAACCACTTGATTCACGATTCATCAAAATATCAGACGAAACTGCATCAATAAAAAGACTTCAGGAACGAAAAACGAAGGAAGTTACCAAAGACTTGGCTGAAAAGTCAATCGATCAGCAGATTATGGAGCAAAACCAGCAACTGGCGATGGCTCAGAATCCGGATAGGAGAAAAGGCCGATGGTTGGTTGGGGCACAGGTTTCACCGGCCTACAATGTCTCGAACAGTTCCCATTCGGCTCAATATGCAAGCAACATGTTAGCGGCTGAATCGACTCATTCGGTTGATCTGGGCGCTGGATTAACGATTGAATATAAACCAGGCAAGCGCTGGAGTGTGCAAAGTGGTGTTTATTATTCAGGAATGGCTCAAAGCTCCGGTATTTCAGGAAGTCAGAACTCGAAGAATTCTTTTGCACCTGGTCTTGCAGCTGATTATGTGAATACCAGTGTGAATGTAGATGCCAGTTCAAATAAATTATCGATGAATAGTACTGCCGGAGTGATTGAATTGAAGGGTGTTCCGTCACAGCTTGTATTAGGATCGAAGCTTGAAAGCAATTCGGTAACTCCGGCCGTGTTTGCGTCGGATGTTCAGTTTACCCAAAACTTCGAATACATTGAAATACCGCTCTGTCTGAGGTACACATTGATTGATTCGCGAATTGGTGTGGAAATGATGGGTGGATTCAGTTCAAACCTGTTGGTTGGCAATGAAACCTATATGCAAGGTACTTCCGGTAAATCGTTGGTTGGCTCGACCAAGGATATGGAACCCATAAATTACAGTGGCACCATGGGAGTAGGACTGAAATACAGCTTGTCGAAACGTCTTTTCCTGAATGTTGAGCCCCGTGTTAAATATTACCTGAATTCGCTGAACAGCAACTCGTCGGTTAGTTACAAGCCATACACAATCGGTGTTTTTACAGGACTGAGCTACCAGTTCTAAAGTTGGTCATTAGAAACTGTTTAAATTTTATTTTTGAATTCTATTAAGCATTAATTTGATCATTGCAAATTGAATCATAGCTTCGCTTGTATCTGTTAGATATTCAAAGTCTTTACTAAGCCTTCGATAACTTTCAAACCAAGCAAATGTTCTTTCAATAACCCATCTTTTGGGTATCACGACAAATTGACTTGAATGGTCTGAACGTAGGACAATTTCAAGTATCCAGCCGAATGCGGTCTTGGTTTTCTCAATGAGTTCACCACGATAACCACCATCAGTCACGATCTTGACTAATCTCTCGAACCGACCTTTCAATAAGGCAATCACATCAGTTGCACCTTTGCTGTCATGCACGTTTGCCGCATGAACTACTAGAGCAAGGAGCAAACCCATGGTATCAGTAACGATATGGCGTTTGCGGCCTTTGATCTTTTTGCCCCCGTCGACACCTCGGCTTTCACCACCCAGCCTAATCGTTTTAACAGACAGACTATCAATGATAGTCAAACTTAGAGAGATTTCTCTCCCTGCTTTTTTGCGTATTTTGTCACGTAGCAAATCGTGCATTTGTTCGATGACTCCAGTGTTCTTCCATTTGGTAAAATAGTAATAAACTAATTTCCACTTTGCAAAACCGCCTGGCAACATACGCCATTGGCAACCTGTTTTAACCAGATAAAAGATGGCATTGAAAATGTCTCGCAAAGAATGTTTTCTTTTGCGATTATCGATTAAAATGCCTTGCAATAGCATCCATTGGCTATCGGTAACGTTTGATGGATAGTGTTTCATGTGTTCTTAACAGTTTGGAAACCATTAAGTTAATGAATTGTATTCACTAAACAACTGATAGTCAGTGTTATATATTAATATTTTGCAAATTTAAACAGTCTTTTACCAAAGTTGCCCGCAGACGGATCAAAGACCTGTCTTCCAATGTTGATGGCTCTGGAACATAGATTGCCTTTAAATCCCCGGCACGCAATGACCTGGCAAGCTTGCGACTGTCTGTCGGGTCATCCTTTTGCAAGTGTTCCTTCTGTGTGGTGGGGACATCTGCCGGATTAATGACAATGTTGTTTATTCCCATTTCCTTCAGTTTGTAATGAGTCCAAATACCACTGAACCCAGCTTCATAAACTGAATAGTAATCGCCACAAGGAAAATTACGATTCAAGTACTTTGACAACGTATCTGCACAGGCCGGTTGGGTAAAAGTCTTGTGAACCAGATTATCGGTCAAGATCGTTACTGCCCAGCTTTTCAAATGAACATCAATCCTGACAAAAATATTTTGTCCTTTAAAATCTAATCCCGTCTTTTGTGTTTGCACAAGTCTTTGAGTTTTATTGGTTAGTCGAGTAATCAAAAATAATACTCTTTAGACTTATGCCTCTTTAGCACAGCTCAATTACAAACATAGGGACTTAGTAAATAGTTGTTAAAAGGGAAAAAAGCTGTTCGGGCAAAAGGTTTGAAATTTGGTGTTTCGAACCACTCCGGATGGAATTATGAGTTTTTCAAATTTAATCACATCAACAATTACGATGCAAAGGATACGACTTATCAGGATTTGTATGGAAATCCGGTCATTAGCGGAACGACTGCCCGTCCCAGCGATCGCGATTTAAGGCGCTGGGCTGCTCGCACCAGCGAACTTTGCGACAAATACAAACCAGATCTTTATTATTTCGATTGGGACATCAACGACATTGCTTTCGAAACTCTGCGGAAAGAGTTTGCTGCCCATTATTACAACAAAGGAGTTGAATGGGGCGGTCAGTTTGGCAAGCCAGGTGTTGTGCTGAATTACAAAGACAAAGCTTTCCCGGTTGGAGCAGCAGTTCTGGATCACGAAAGGGGAGGAGAATCTACCATTCCAGACAAGGTATGGCAAACCGACGATTGCGTATATGCCGGTGATAACTGGGGTTATGTTGAAAATGTTCCGGCTAAATCGCCCAATACAATAATTGATGAATTAGTAGATATCGTCAGTAAACGCGGTGTTCTGATGCTTTCATTTGGCCCGCGGCCCGATGGAACTTTCCCCGATGATCAGGTGAAATTGATGCAGTCGATGGGCGATTGGCTGAAGATATGCGGGGAAGCCATTTACAGTACCAGACCATGGTCGGCATTTGGTGAAGGCCCGGCAATTTCCAGCAAATCGAAAAAACTAATTTATACTTCTGAAGATATTCGTTTTACCCGTAACAAGGCCAAAACAACACTTTATGCCTTTCTGATGGATTGGCCAGTCGGCGATATTCATATTAAAAGTTTGAATTCGGGTGCAATGGATAAAAATGAAATTAAAGACATTTCGGTTATCGGATTAAATGAAAAACTTAGCTGGTCACAGGATGCCAAGGGAATAACCATCCGGAAACCGAAAACAAAGCCAGGATATGATTTTGCCTATCCGGTAAAAATTGTATTTAAAAACCAGATACCCGGTATCTGAATATCAAACATCAGTCAGGAAATATTTAATCGAAATTTGCATTCTTATGAAATATACATTTAGGTTTATCATACTCGTAGTTATTGGATTTCATGGTTTTACCACCTATTCGCAAAAAAAGCCGGTGGATTATGTGAATGTTTTTACCGGGACTTCCAATTCCCGTTGGATGTTGGGACCCTATGCGGGTGTTCCCTATGGAATGGTGCAGTTGGGTCCCGATAACCAGGAATCGGGCTGGATGGCAGGATATGATTATTCAATTATGAATGTTACCGGATTCAGTCATTTGCATGCCTGGACGATGGCCGGACTGATGGTGATGCCCGCAACCCAGGATTTCACAAAAGACAATGGCGCAAGCTCAAAAGCATATCGCGGTGCCGGGGCAGGATTTCATTCCCGCATTTTAAAGGAAACCGAAAAGGCTTCTCCCGGCTATTACTCCTGCGAACTTTATGATGCCGATTGCAAAGCTGAACTTACCGCTTCAACCCACTGCGGATTTCATAAGTACACATTTAAAGCCAAAGATAATGTTCGGATCCTATTGGCATTAAACTTTCCAACGGAATATAAAATAGATATCAGGAGTGCTGTTTTAAACAGGATTGGCAATAATGTTGTGGAAGGATTTGCAAGAACAGGCGCTGGCTATGGCGAGTATACGCTCTATTTTACCATTCAGTTTAATAAGCCATTTAAAGCATTTAATGGTTGGCATAATGATTCGATTCAAACGAACATTGACCAAATTAAAGGCAAAAAAGATGTTGGTGCTTTTGTGACCTACTCAACAACCGAAGATGAAGCCATTATGATGAAAGTTGGACTCTCACTGGTCGATATGGAAGGAGCACGAAACAACCTGAAATCTGAATTAGATCCCTTCGGATGGAATTTTGAGGCAGCCAAAGAATCGGCAAGCGAAAAGTGGAACACACTGCTTTCGCGGATTGAAGTAAAAGGCAGTGAGCAAAATATGGAGAAATTTTATACCAATCTCTATCGCAGTTTTGCCAAACAAACATGGAGTGATGCTGATGGTCGTTATGCTGATCCATTCAATAAAATTCAGCAATTACCCAAAGGCGGTGTAATGTATGGCGGCGATGCGTTCTGGAATACGTTCTGGAATTATAATACTATTCTTTCCCTTATCGCACCTGATATTATGAATAATTGGGTGCAAACCGAACTGGAGCTTTTCGACAAAACAGGTTGGACTAACGATGGTCCGACCGGATTAAAGCTTACCGGGATCATGGAAGTTACCCACGAAATTGCGCTCATGGTCTCGGCCTACCAGAAGGGTATCCGGAATTATGATGTCAATAAATTATACAAAGCCGTCAGGCATAATGGAATGGAACAAGGCGTAAAACTCCCCGGTCAAGGCCTTTCAGGAATGGAAAGATTAAATATTTACAACCGTTTGGGTTACGTTCCATTCGAAATTGACGCTGCTTCCCGGACACTGGATTATGCATACACTGATTTTTGCTCTGCGCAATTGGCAAAAGCTATGAAGCAGGACGGAGATTATGCCTTTTTTCTTCATCGATCAAATAACTGGAAAAACCAATTTCATCCGGATTTGAAAATGCAGGTACCAAAAGATTCTATCGGTCACTGGATGAAAGATTTTGATCAGTTTTCAGGCAAACATTGGATTGAAGGAAATGCCTGGCAATATATGTGGTATGTGCCGCATGACATACAAGGACTGGTTTCATTGATGGGGAAAGACCTTTTTACAAGTCGTCTGGAGGAAGGCTTTCAGAAATCAGAGAAGCACAACTTTACTGCGCATGCGTTCGATCGCCATCAGGATATTGCCTTTGAATACTATGTAAATCATGGAAATGAAGGAAATATGCAGGCATCCTTTTTGTTTAATTATTCAGGAAAACCATGGCTGACCCAAAAATATTCGCGTGCTATTCTCGATAAATACTATGGAAATACACCCTATCATGGCTGGGAAGGCGATGAAGATGAAGGCCAGATGGGCGGATGGTTTGTGATTGCATCCATGGGTTTGTTTGAGATGAACGGTGGAGTAACCGACGATCCGACTTTTGATCTGACTTCGCCATTGTTCGATGAAATTACCATTCATTTAGATAAAATGTACAACGGTGGAAAGCCTTTCGTGATTAAGACGATCAACAATTCCGACGAAAACATTTACATTCAATCTGCAACTTTAAATGGAAAACCTTTTTCCAATCCTAAATTGAGATTCAATGAATTAGTCAAAGGCGGGGAATTAGTTTTCAAAATGGGAGCAAATCCAAATAAGGGTTGGGGGCAAAATGAAAAGGAAGGTAAGAATATGTTCAAGGTGAGGCTGGATGTTAACGATGCCGATGGTGTAATTTACGACACAAGGTCAGTACAGTCTTTTATTGAATTGGAGAACCAAACCGATGTGCAGGAGCAGGTGAAAATCGAATGGAGCATATCAACCGACAACTATATTCCACTTTTTAAAACACCCATACAAACAATTACGATAGGGCAGGGTCTGGTTAAATCATATTGTCCCCATTTTCAGTTTCCGGGGCCAGGGTTTTACCGTATCGAAGCCCGTGTTTCAAAAACTGATGGCGAAGTGTTCGAACGGATTTTTACGGTTGGAATCAATCCTGAAAAAATTTCTACTCCGGTTGATGCTCAACCTGATTTTGAGGAGTTCTGGAAAAATTCTCTTTCAGAATTAAAAAAGATTAATCCCGCGTATAGGGTTACACCTGTTGAACGCAATGCAAATTCCAAAACAAATCTGTTTAGGGTTGAAATAAAAAGCGTGGGCGATATTACTGTTCGCGGCTGGCTCGAACTTCCCAAAAAAACAGGAAAATACCCTGCGTTGCTGAGGGTTCCGGGTTATGGCGAAAACCTGAAACCACTGGATAAATTTGATGATTTAGTTGTGTTTTCGTTCAGCCCACGGAATCATGGCGAAAGCGATGATATTGGCGGACGCGTCGATGATATGTGGGTTCGGGGTTTGGAAAAACCGGAAGGATTTTTTTATCATGAGCTTACTCTGGATTGTATGCAGGCGTTGGAGTATCTGTGCAGTCGCGATGATGTGGATACTTCGCGAATCGCTGTTTGGGGAGGCAGCCAGGGAGGAGGACTCAGTTTTGCTTTGGCTGCACTTGATGACCGGGTTGATATGTGCATTGCTGATATTCCTTTTTTATGCGAATTTCCACGGTTATTCGAAACAAGACACAAGGATAAGGATATGTGGTTCGGTAAAAATCCCAGCCATACCTGGCAGTCGATGCTTAAAACGCTGAGCTATTTCGATGTAAAAAATATGGCATACAAAATAACCTGTCCTGTGTATATGGGAATCGGGCTACAGGATTATACTTGTCCGCCAGCTACCAGTTTTGCGGCTTATAACCATATCGTCGCCAAAAAGGAGTATTCAGTGTACAAATACGTGAAGCACGAACAACCCGCCAGCCATTACGAGAAAAGGTTTATGCAACTGAGGGAATATTTCGGGATGGATAAAAAGTGAAGCTGAGAAATTGGTAAAGGCGACAGAAAACAAATCAATTGACAAATTTCGTCCCGGATGGGACGAAACATTCGAAGGTCTGTTGAGCTTTCTACCCATCCGCCAGCTGGCGGACCAACGGCACGTTATTTTATACTTGAATTTGATGTGACAAAAGCAAAATATAAAATTTTAACAGTCTCTTAATCTTGAATAACAATGAAGAAACTGATTTTATCCCTTCTGCTCCTCGTACTTGCAAGTAGCAGTTTCAGTCAAGCGCAAAAAGTCACCGATGTCTGGGTGGTTTTTAAAACACATTTTGATTTGGGCTTCACCGATTTGCCTGAAAATGTATTTGAGAAATACAGAGGTGAAATGATGGATAAAGCTTTGGACATCATCGAAAAAAATGCTCAGCTATCTCCTGAGAAACGTTTTGCCTGGACAGTTGCCGGATGGCCACTGCAAGCCCAGATTCTGGGTCCCGAACAAACTCCCGGGCGAAAAGTCCGGATTGAAAAGGCAATCAGGGAAGGTGCATTAGTTGTTCATGGTCTGCCATTTACCATGCATACCGAATCGCTCGATTATGAAGATTTGGTCAGGGGATTAGAGTACTCATCTCAAATTTCACGCACTTACGGGGTTCCTTTAGCCATAAGTGCAAAAATGACCGATGTTCCCAGTCATTCATGGGTGCTTCCTACTTTACTGAATCATGCCGGTATAAAATTTTTACAATTAGGCTGTAATCCGGCAAGTCAGTATCCGCGGGTTCCGGAGTTGTTTTGGTGGGAAGGTGCCGATGGTTCAAAAATACTTTGTAACTATACAGCTTTGTATGGCTCTGATATAAAGCCAACTAAAGACTGGCCATGCAAAAATTATTTAGCGATGGTAATGACTGGCGATAACCAGGGACCACCGACGGAGCAGGATATTGATAAATTATTGACCTATGCAGAAACTGAAATTCCCGGAATAAAAATTCATTTTGGCACTCTTGATGATTTTACAAAAGCCATCATTGCTGAGAATCCCAATTTGCCTACAATAAAAGGTGATGCACCCGATACCTGGATTCACGGATTACTTTCAAACCCTCAGGAAACTAAAATTGCACGAAATATCCGACCTTTAGAATCAGTTCTTGAAGGATTGAATACACAAATGGGAATTTGGGGTATAACCGTTGAATCAATTTCAGCAAAACTGGCCAGGGCATTTGACCAAAGTCTTTTGTACGGTGAACACACCTGGGGAATGAATGCCGAATATGGACCACGTTTCAGCTTTGGCGATGATTGGAAAAAATGGATGCAAGCAGCATCAGCAGAACCCATTCCTGAAATTGGTGATTACTCAAAGTTGAAAAACAGCGACGCCATAAACACAGACAAAGGAAGCAAAAGAAAGTGGTTGATGTCCTATGAGAATAAGCGGCAATACATCCGAAACACAAATGAAATAGTAAGCAATGAGTTAATTTCACATCTCAGTTTACTTGCCAGATCAGTTGAAATAGAAGGAAAGCGTTTGGTCGTTTATAATCCGCTTCCCTGGAAACGTTCAGGAATGGTTGAACTACCCGGGGCAAAAGGAAATTTCATTTTTGTAAAAGATATTTCGCCAAGTGGATATGTTACCATATCTGAAAAGAATCTGAAAAAAGAAACCGTTTCAACGGATGACAAAACCTTACTTAATACTCCCTTTTTTACTGCAGTCTTCGATCTGAAGAGAGGTGGTATTTCTTCTTTAAAAGAGAATAATAGCGGCCGTGAGTTGGTTGATCAATCTTCTGTTTATGTCATGGGTCAGTTCTTACACGAACGTTTTAGCTCCAATGAAGTGGATTCCTGGTGGAATGCTTATACCCGCATAAAGGAAGGATGGGGGCTCAATGATTTAGGCAAACCCGGCATACTTACGGCTGATAAACTTCCCTATCTGGCCTTTACACCAAAAAAATGGAAATTGTCGGTAACTCATACCAATGTTGCAGATGTAGCTGTTTTGTCAGCCACAGAAACGCAAGGCTATGCCAAAGGTTATACCATGAGTTTTACTTTTCCGCGTAATGAAGCTTATGTGGATGTGGAATGGAATGTTGATACCAAAACCCCCGAAAAACATCCTGAAGGAGGTTGGCTGTGTTTCCCGTTTGCCATTGACAAGCCTACATTTACGATAGGTCGTCTGGGTGGTCCGATAAATCCTGCTACAGATATTATTTCTGGAACCAACAGAAATTTAATGGCTGTAAATACCGGCGTAGCAATTACACAAGCCGATAACACCGGTGTGGCCTTATCACCAATTGATTCACCTCTGCTGAGTTTTGGAGAACCAGGCTTGTGGAAGTTTTCGATGGATTATGTTCCCACGATTCCATCCGTTTTTGTCAATTTGTGCAACAACATGTGGAATACCAATTTCCCTTTGTGGCAGGAAGGTTCATGGAATGAAAGGGTGCGTATCTGGACGAAACCCAAAAATGAACAAACAGTATCCAACCTTGTAAAGAACTCGTGGGAAGCACGAATTCCATTGCTGGTTGGATCTGCAGAAGGACCTGCAGGTAAATTGGAGCTTGAAAAACAAGGACTGTCTCTTTCCCGTGAAGGGATTTTGATAACAGCATTTGGTGAAAATCCTGATGGTAAGGATACTCTCTTGCGTTTGTGGGAGCAGGCCGGAGTTTCTGGTATTTGTAAAGTGAAACTCCCGGAGGGCATTCATGTGTCATTTGTACAGCCAGTGAACCTGCGTGGTGAAAAAGAAGGTGAAATTATACAAGTGGAAAATTTTGAATTTTCTTTTAATTTGAATAGGTACACACCGGCATCATTTTTATTGGTCCAATAAAAATTTTGGTTAAGGAAGTTGGACTGAGAATGCTGCTACATGGAATTGCATCGTTTATTATTGAATAGACTTAAGACCTATTAATGATTAAGGCTGAAGAATCACTTAAACTTTAAATACAGATTAATCCGATGAAAAAAAACGTACTACTTATTTTTGTTCTGAGCTTTTTTTGTATTGTTGAAGCACAGGCAGAGGATAACCGCTGGAGAATCAATGAAACCGGAGGTATTTCCTGGATTGTTTCTGATCAGATTCCTCACCGCGATCATATTGAAATGAGCGGCAAATACATTTCTGCAGTTATTCGTTACGGGGTCAATGCTGATCAGTCATTTTGGATTAGCCGGGATATTGTCTGGCCAATGTTACGAACGATTCCAAATAATACTCATGCCAGCCTGATCCGTTCGTTTAATGTTGATCCTGTCACAATGATCTCAGTCAACAAACGATTGGTAAAGGAAGAGAAAGTGACAGAGATTATTTTAAATGGAAAAATTGAGGTAAAAAGCACACTCAACGGAACTCTTGAGTTGAAAAGAACTCTTTTCCCATCTACAGATCTGCCGGTTTTTGGTGAAAAGTATGAACTGACCAATTCCGGAAATAAACCAGTTACTATAGAGATTCCGGAAATTAATATTCAATACAATACCCGCCCTGATGAAGGAGTTGAAGGGAGCTACACCTTGCAAACCCGATCTAAAAACTTTGGTGCATTCGAGCTTCAGCCCAAAGAATCAGTAACTTTCTACCTCTGTTTTTCAGGATTTAAAAGCGGACAGAATATAGTTGAACCTGATATTGAAAATGAATTGAACAAGCGCAATGACCTGCTGACCCGCTTTAGTCAGAATCTGGTATTGGAAACACCCGATGAGGTACTGAACCGGGCTTTTGCCTTTGCAAAGATCCGTGCCGCCGAAAGTATATATCAAACCAAGGGAGGCCCAATGCATGGTCCGGGCGGATTAAGCTATTATGCTGCCATTTGGGCCAACGATCAGGCCGAATACATCAATCCTTTCTTTCCATATCTGGGGTACGATTACGGAATTGAATCGGCAGTAAATGCCTATCGTTATTTTGCAGGGTTCATGAATCCGGAGTATAAACCTCTTCCATGTTCAATCATCGCTGAAGGTACAGATATCTGGAATGGAGCGGGTGACCGGGGAGATGGAGCTATGGTGGCCTATGGAGCAGCCCGTTTTGCTCTTTCTTTGGGCAATAAGGTGACGGCAGAAAAGCTTTGGCCTTTGATTGAATGGTGTCTGGAATACAATAGGCGCAAACTGAATAGTCAGGGTGTTGTAAGTTCTGATTCGGATGAACTTGAAGGCCGGTTCCCGGCAGGCACGGCCAATTTGTGTACATCTTCATTGTATTACGATGCACTTATTTCTGCATCGTACCTGGGCGAATCACTTGGAAAGAATAAAAAACAACTTTCGGTATACAGAGCACAGGCATCAAAAATTAAAGCCAACATCGAAAAATATTTTGGAGCAAAGGTGATGGGATTTGATACTTACCGGTATTATGAAGGAAATGATAAACTGCGGGCTTGGATTTGTATGCCGCTAACAGTAAATATCTTTGACCGCAAACAAGCAACCATCAATGCCTTGTTCTCGCCTGAACTTTGGACAACCGACGGCCTTGCCTCTCAGGCTGGCGATAAAACCTTCTGGGACCGGTCAACCCTTTACGCACTCCGGGGTGTATTTGCCGCCGGAGACATTGAGCGTGGATTAAAATTTCTGCAATATTATTCTAACCGCAGATTGCTCGGGGAACATGTTCCATATCCTGTTGAGGCATATCCGGAAGGTAACCAGCGCCACCTTTCTGCTGAAAGCGGATTGTATTGCCGGGTTTTTACAGAAGGTTTGTTCGGTATTCGTCCGGTAGCGCTGAATAGTTTTCTGGTTACTCCTCAATTGCCCGGTTCGTGGAACTATATGAAATTGAAAAAGGTTCACGGTTTTCAGAAGGAGTTTGACATTGACGTAAAACGTGAAGGAGAGAAAATCAGGTTGACTGTTACTTGCGGCGGAGCTCTGATTATAAATAAATTAATCGATAATGGTTCAGGCCAAACAGTCAAATTTTAACAGCATAGGAAGCAATTCAGTGTATTTATTCCATTTAAATATCCATTGTTATGAAAATTAAAATTCAAAAATTAAGGATGAGAGGAATGCTTGTGAGAAACAAATTCAATTTTCTTGTTTTGATATTCCTGATCATCGGTATGGCCTGTAATCACATTATTAATAAACAGAAAGCAACAGATGTTTCAGGTGAATATTATGATTGGACAAAAACCATGCAGCCAGAAAATCCATGGGTACATGATTACAATAAAACATTGGTGATGAAAATGTTCCTCTGTAGCCGCAATGCAGATGGAAATGTAGAAAAGGTATACCTTAGATTTGCTGATGTACTGGAAGTCGTGCGTAAAATCGATAATCTTACTCTTGGAATTCCAAAGATTGTTTACCTGGTAGGATGGCAATATAACGGACATGATTCAAAATATCCGGCATGGGGTGAAGTCAATGAGAGTTTAAAAAGAGAGAAGGATAGTACTGCTCTTGAGAGTTTAAAGTGGCTGATTACAAAGGCAAAATCATACCATACAGTCATCAGTCTGCATATCAATATGATCGATGCATTTCAGGATAGTCCTCTTTGGTCTGAATATTTGGCAAAAGATATCATTGCCAAAAATAAAAAAGGTGAACCGATAAAAGGAGAAATATTTAATGGCATGCAATCTTATCAGTTAAGTTACGCACAAGAATGGAAATTGGGTTATGCGCAACAACGCATTGACAATCTGATAAAAATGATTCCTGAGCTAAAAGAAGGCGGAACAATTCATATTGATGCTTTTCACTCAATGAGGGCAAGTGGTATTAATGAGCAGATTAGTCCATATTTGGATATTTCTATCGATGAGGAAATCAGCACCCAGCGTAAAATATTCAGATACTGGCGAAACCAAGGGATCGATGTAACCTGTGAAGGAGGAATTTATTGGCTTCGAAAGGATCCTTTTATCGGTTTGCAGGCGATGTCGTGGCATTATGATGAAATGACTTTTGCAAATTCTGACTGGCCTAAAAAGCCTGCAAATTTCAGTTCCTTGCCTGCTCAATTTTCCGGATATACTGCCATGCAATCTGAAAATGAAATCAAGAATGATCCTGATAAATTATCAGGACTGTTGGAGCAGTTTTGCCTGAAATTGGTGCCATGGTATTATAAAAGAAATTCGGATGTCTCAAAAGGGGGCACAGTCATTATTTCGGAAGATGAAGTTATTTGCCCGATTTTATGGAAGGATAAAGCGCTGGTTGCATTCAATAGAACTGCAGAAATAAGAGAGAAAAAGATACTGCTTCCTACCACTTGGGTGGGTGTAAACGAAGTTCAATTGTTTGAATTAACGATAGACGGACTGATACCAAAATCGGTAGTGAAAGTGACTAATGGTGTTATCTATCTGAGTATTAAGAAAAACCTGCCATCGGTGATAATGCCAATTTAATTACTGCCTTATCGGTCAAAAAAATGACCCATAATTGTTCGTCAATCATGGGTCAAAGAAGGTCAATATTTTTTTGGAGTTTATTTTTTCTCCCGGTTTTTCAACCGGTACTCATCTTTTTCCTTGCTTTCACGGATCATATCTTCCATATTATCCATTTCGGGCGATTCTTTCAAGGCTTTCCAGTTGAAATTTTCGTCGAAGGGATCAAGGGCTTTTTGCGGATTAAAAACCTGTGGATCAACGGGAACGGCATCATATGGTTTTAAATCGGGCGTTTCTGTAAATGAATCGGCCAAATCAGAAGCTCCAGCATCGTATTGGTTTAAATACGGAAGTCCAAGAATATTCCAAAACGTTTTAAAAATGCTTCCAAAACTGTTATGCAAATGGCTCACATAATCTTTTTTCACCCATGGCGAAATCAGCATTAAAATACTGCGGTGTGCATCAACATGATCGACTCCACCCTGGGCATCATCTTCGGTAATTACAATGAGCATGTTCTTCCAATAGGGTGTGTGTGAAAGAAATTCGACAATTCTTCCAATAGCCAGATCATTATCTGCCATATAGCTTTCGCAGAATGGATATCCTGCTTCGGGCCGGTCACCGGCACCGTGGTCATTCGAAATAATCATGGTCACGAATGCTGGCATGGTATCTTTTCCGGCCATCCATTTTTCATTAAATTCCTTTTTAAACTGATCGACCCGAAACTGATCGGGAATAGCAAGGTTGTAAGTAGGAAATTGTTTCGATGTGCGTGACCAAATAGGTTGAGGCAACGGAAAATTAATAAAATGGCGCATTCCCTGATATTTATACGATGCATCGTAAACAGCGGGATCGAACATGATGCTGCACCCAAAATTAAAGAAATCGATTTTGTTGCGTTCCAAATGGTCCCACATCGAGCCGGCTTCATTATAATCTTCCGGATAAATAGCACCTGCAGCATCGTTTATTCCATAAATACCGGGCGCTTTTGAACCGAATTTGAACGTGCGGTTTCCTCCATAAGTTGCGGCCGTGCAGGTTTCCACCCATTCATTCGGATAAGTATTTACAAGCCAACGATGGCCATCGGCAGAAACATCGGCGTCGACGTAAAAATTATCGGAAATTGCAAAATCATTTGCCAGTTTTAAGTGATTCACCATGATATCGGCATTTTTCACCGAATCACTTCCCCGGTAATTGGTAAACGATGCGTCTTTTCCGTAGCGTGCCAGCGTAGAATCGCCATTCCCTTTTTTTATTTGCCCAAAAATTTCATCGTAGGTTCGATTTTCTTTCGAAATAAAAACGATGTGTTTAATTGGGCTTTCTTTTTCACCCGGAAAAAGTGGAATTGGATTGTTTATTCTGCTATTGAATTGCACATCTGAAGCCCGCTGAAATTGAAAATTGTTATCAAGCACCTGTTTGGTTAAGTCTTTCAGTTCGCGTTCAGTTGGGATATCCATAATCTGAACCGTTCCTTTCATCAAAGAACCGATATAACTTCCTTCCGGACCGAGCTGAAAATCGGAACCTCCATTGGGACCACTACCAAAACCTTTGGCATTGGTTACCACGAGTTTTTTTCCGTCTGCAGTTACTTTTACCTTGGATGGGAACCAGCCGGCAGGGATATGTCCGAGCACTTCAAAGGTTTCAGCATCTATAACAGCAACAGCATTAATTCCGGCTTCTGCCACGTATAATTTTTTTCCATCAGGCGAAACGGTGAGTCCAAACGGAATCACACCTCTGAAATTTCGTACCCGAATATCGGGTTTCAGTGAGATGGTTTGTACAATCGTATCTTTTTCGATTGAAATAACAGAAATATTATCGTTCGTACCATTACTTACAAAAACATATTTGCTGTTTGCAGCCAACGAATTGGGGCTCGAACCTCCCACTGCGGGAATGCCGTCAATCATTGACCCCACCAGTTGACCTGTTTTGGTTTTTGCGATCACCCTGGGGTTCTCCGGATTTTTCAGGCTTATAGTAAAAACAGAAAAAGCTTCAGGTGAATTCATTTCCCCTAAACCTGAAATATCAACACTGTCATTTTTAATTCCATGAATCATCTCTTCGCTTCCATAAGCAAAGGCAGGATATTTGTGCGCTTTTTCGATGATATTTTCCTTTGTAATTTCTTTGAACATCTGGTACTGAAACATTCCGACATTGGCCACATAAACTTTTTCTTCGTCAGGCGACAAACAAATGCCAAATGGATACCGGCCAACTGGCACATTTTGAATCAACTTTCCGGATTCGGTATCAATGATTACTAATCTGAATCCAATCTGATCAACCGCATAAAGCCTTTTTCCATCTTTCGAAAGCACCAGGTCACCAATATAACCATCGGAATAATCCACCGTGCCGGAAACAAAACTACAATCGATAAAACCTTTTTTCTTTCCAGTTGTGATGTCGAAAATGAAAATTCTATTTTCCTGAGCTCCGGCCACATATACATTTTTATTATCGGGAGAAACAGCCAATCCCATAAAAACAGAAGCCAGTATTCCTTCTTCAGTTTCGGGGCCAGGCGGCACTTGTTGAACTTCCTGAGTTCCGGAACTAATATTACGGATGATTGTGATGGATAATGGTGAAATTCCTGAATTGGCGGTAACTACAGTTTTTCCATCGGGACTGATGGTTAACCCAAACGGATGAGGCGCCACCATAATGCTTTTACCAAACGGTTTAATAATCCGACCGTTAGGAAGAATAGTTTCTCCTGTTTTATCAATTGTTACCATTCTGTTTCCGGCCGGAGGCGTAATAATCCAGGGATTGATTTTTCCATTTTGAGAACAGGAACTAAAAAAAAGCACAACCAGAATAATTAAAGTATATCGATTGATCATCGGTTTTTGTTTTTGTTGTAAGCAAGATTGGGCTAAAAAATTCAGAGGCCCTTTTATTCAAAAGCCTGTGAAAATATTGATCTGAGAAAAATTAGTTTTGAGAAACTGTAAAGCGGTATCGGCCATCGCCGCCAATATCGTATCCACTGAATTCAAAATTGAGGTATAATTCATTAGCGGTTGCACTGTAGGTTCCGGCAGAGCCTTTGTGAAATGTATACACATCTCCGTAATAGTCTACCGCAACATCTTCAAGAAGTGTTACTTCACCGGAAAATGTATCCATATCTATCTCACCAAGCTGAAGATTCATGATGGCCATTGCACTGACATCGCCCCAAAAATCAAAGGTGAGTTTTACTAAATGACAATCGTCGTTCATTTTTCTGCCAACACAGCTTGTAGGACTGGAATCGGCCCAGATACCATCGAAACAGGTGAGGTTGCCTACCCAACGGTCTGCTAAACAACCCACAGGTGGAATATAATAGTCCAGCACAATGGTCCATTCGGCCGAATTACCTGATGGAGCTATAACTTTATATTTTCTGGCAGAAGAAAAATCGCCATAAGTTCCGAAAATAGGTGCACCGTCAATTGGTTCAATTTTACAGCCTGCAGATAGATTTCCCTGTAGGTAAACTTTCGAAAAATCAACTGTCTTATCCTTTACAAATACTGTATCCAAATGGTTATCGGAATAAATGGCATTTACAAATGGTAAATTCCCGTTTTCATTTCCGATAAGAATTTCAATTATCGACGGATCGTTGGGCAGTTCACCAACATTCTCAAATGTGGGAACGCAGCTGGTGGCGATAAAAATTGCCACAAATAATAAACTCGCTATATATTTCATATACAATAATTTTAACATGATTTTTTTTATTCCCAGCCCAGGATTTGAATCAGATTCGGATTTATGTTCACATCGGTTTGCGGAATCGGACGGTAATAATATTTGGGATCAATAAAAGTGCCTCTGTCCTTTTCAGATTCGATATACCCCTGATTGTTTCCACTTAAATACAACGAAGCGTCGCTATCCTGAGGACCAACCCGATAATAAATCAGTTTTTCACCCAACGAGTTCACTTCTTTTTTATCAGCTAAAGGAATCGATTCACTTAAATCAAGAAGGACAATATCCTCAACACCATCGCCTGTAATATCGTATTTCCCTAAACCAGGAAAATAAAGTCCCCTGGGTTCAGCTTCCAGTAATTTGCCGGCATCCCAGCGCATTAAGTCGTCATTTCGGTATCCTTCCAACGCAAATTCTATACGGCGTTCACGTCGAATCTCTAAAATTTCTTTCCATTTTGAAAATGATTTTACATTGGGATAACGGGCTTCCTGCAAGGGATCAACCGGGGGATTCATCATCAGATGCGGAATTCCAACACGGTCGCGAAGAATGTTAACAGTTACGTCAAGATCGCCTTGAGAAAGTTCACCTAATTCAGCTTTGGCTTCAGCGTATGTTAACAGTACTTCGGCATAACGAAGAACGGGCACATCTACACCGTTCGAAACAGTTTCTGCTTTTTCATTTATAAAACCTTTGATCTGGTGGTAACCGGTAAAATTTTTCTGCAACTGCTGTTTGTAAACACCACCCCCTTGCGAATATGTACCTGTCCGGAGTAACACAAATCCCGGATAGGCATAGGTTTGATTTAATCGTGGGTCACGGTCAACAAATTCTTCCACAAATGATTTGGTGTTATAATCGGGTTGAGTAGTGTAAAACGAACCGTCGGTCATTAAATAGGATTGAAGTAAATCTTTTGACGGGCTCACCTCATAATTTCCAAACATATATTCCCACCATCCACTGTTTTTCACAGCATCCTCGTTGATATTGGCAAAGATAATTTCCGGGTTACCGGTTAAATCCTGACTGTCAAATAAACTTTGATAGTCGGAATGAATATTTCCGGTTGAATAAATGTGGAATCCACCGTTATCCATTATTTCTTTTGCAGCATCGCGGGCAATTTGCAGATAGGTATTTGCTGAAGCTTCTAAATGCAATTCAGGATGATATTTCCGGAATGTTCCTTCATAGAGCGCAAAGCGGGCTTTGTAAGTTAAAACCACCCATTTGTTTACAGCTCCAACCGGTTGGTTGGCTTTTACGTTCTGGCCTGCAAAATCGAGGTCCTCAAATAATTTCTGAACTACCATATCCCGCGGATCTCTGGCTTTAAACAGAAGTTCCTGGTCAGAAGTTCCAATCACCTTATCGTACCATGGGACATCTGAAAAACGTTTCACTTTATCCATGTAAAAACGGGCACGAAAAAAACGTGCCAGACCTTCATAATGAGCAAGCAGTTCTGGTGAAACGTCAGCTCTTTTGTAATTTTCAAGAAAAAGATTGAGATTCCGTAACGTGCTCCAATCCCAGCCTCCGGTGATGGTCGATGAGGAAGGATTGCTGCTGAGCATGATATTTTTTAATTCGGTGCTTCCTGTATTTGCAGCATTATCGCTCGTGTAGTAGCCGTCGTTTATAAACAGCTCTACATTGGGGAAACTATAAAAATTGTATAGGAACATCTTGAGGTCTTCCTCACTTTTAAAGAAGTTCTCAGTTCCAATCGACGTTTTCGGGAGTCGATCCATAAAACTATCATTACATGCGGAAAGCAGGATAACGAGTGAAAGACTAAAGACTAATAATATTTTTTTCATGATCATTTTTTTTGCCAGTTTAATACAATTAAAAGTCAATATTTACGCCGAAAGAATACTTTCTTTCAAATGGATAAGCATATCCATATCCATTGTCTGTTACTGCTTCCGGATCGAAGAATTTACTTACACCCGACCATTCTGCAATATTTTCACCGCTCACGAAAAAACGTATCTTTTCGATTTTAACTTTCTGTGTCAGTTTATTTGGCAAAGTATATCCAACAGTTATATTTTTTAACCGAATGTAGGCTGCGCTAAGCAGATATGCTGTCTGCGGGGTGGCTAACCCTTTTGATTCGTTAAGCTCTTCGCCGAGATTGACATCTGCGAGCCATGCCTGAAGAATTGGATATTTTGCATCCAGATTAGCATTAGCTAAACCAGCAGCAATGTATGATGCTGAATGTTTGGTCATATTAACTTCACTGTCATCTGTCGCCCGATAAAAATCAGTAAGGTGCTGATAGCCTCCGGCATAGGGTTGCTGATAAAATCCCCAATAGAGATAATAGCGTGGATAGTAATCTTTTTTTCCAATTCCCTGAAGGAAGGTCGAAAAATCAAACCCATTCCATTCGAAATTCATATTTACTCCGAACCGGAAACGTGGAGAAGAGTTTCCAATAATTTCAGCATCTTTCGGATCATTAGCCGTGTATCCTTTTTCTATAATTCCATTTCCATCCTGATCAACATATTTTGGCCAGCCCGGTACGATCGACAATGCACCCCAGGGTATTAACTGGGTTTCGTCGAGCGACTTTGTTTCTTCAACAGTTTTATAGAAACCGCCACTTTCCAGCCCCCAAATAGAACCAAATTCCTGACCGACATAATACTGATTCAGGTTTTTATCTGGATTATCAAATTTTGTAATCCAAGACCGGCTGTCTGACAGAATAAAATTTGTATTAAAACTAAATGGTTTTCCAGCCAGCTTAAAGTTGTTTTTATAAGTCAAGGAAAGTTCCCATCCATTGGTCTGAAGGTCAGCTGAATTTTCGAGAGGCTCGGCGGCACCCAGCACATTTGGAAGATCTTTTCCCAATGTTAACATTCCGCTGGTATTTCTTCGGTAAATATCGAATGTGGCCGTAAGTTTATTCTTAAATAAACCGATGTCGGTTCCAAAATTTAGAGTTTCCACAGTTTCCCAGGTGTAATTATCGGAAACCAATTGTGGAGGAGAAACTTTTTGCGGCAGTTGTCCATCGATCAAATATCCAGACTGTGAAGGAGCCATGGTAGGGATGTAGCCATAGTCCGAAATGTTTTGATTTCCCAATGAACCATAAGATGCTCTTAATTTTAATGTGCTGATGATATCTTCGGTTGACTTCATAAAATTTTCACGGTCAATTCTCCAGGCTGCCGATGCAGAAGGGAAAAATCCAAAACGGCTCTTTTTCGGGAAACGTGAAGATCCATCGTAACGACCATTGAATTCAAGAATATATTTATCTTTAAAAATGTAATTCAAGCGGTAAAAAGTACCACGGATGCCCCATTCCGAAATGGTTTCATCCACATAATCTTCGCCGGTTGCCAGCGCAATGGTAGGTAACAATCCGGAAATAACATTGTCGCGTTGAGCCTTGAACCATTCAGCGCGATTGTATTCCTGATTGAATCCAACCAATGCTGTTACCTGATGATTTCCAAAATTTTTATTCAATGTGCTATAAATATTGAATACATTGTAGTTATCAAATGTTGCACTTCGGTATGCACTGTTTACTCCCACTTCACGAACATCTTCCGGTCCATAACCAATTTTATATTTTGAATAATACCAGCTATAATCGCTGGTTCCCTTGCGAAAGGTATAATCAGAATTAATCTTTAGAACATCGTCAAAAAAACGGGCTTCAGCAGTAAAAGTCGATTGTGTGGAGTAATATTTATTATCCTCTTTTCCACCAGCAACAAGTTTTGCTGCATCAATTCCCACTTCTGAATTAGAGAATGAACCATCAGGATTTTTATCGTAAGATGTTGGAGGAAGATCATAAAGATCATAAAGATTTAGTAAAGACGGTTTTCTTCTATCGGTTGTTGTAAACAGAGTATTATTACCAATAGTCAGCCATTTATAGGGTGTGTAATCGACTTTACTTCTGAAGCTGTAGCGCAAAAATTTATCTTCGGCAATTTTTAAAGCTCCGTTTTGGTCGTCATAAGCCGCCGATAAAAAAAATCTGGTCTTTTCCGTTTTTCCATCCAGCTGAATATTGTGTTTCTGCGAAAAATTGAAGTCATTCAGAAAATAACGGGTCCAATCGCGGTTACCCATATATTCCCAACTGGTTGGGTCATTAGGATTCACGCGAACACCCACAGTTCCTGATGGATTATCCGACCGTTCTTTTGCCCAGGCATACGTTTCATCGCTGAAGTTCATATTGTCCCAAGGTGTATTGTCAGTAGACGTTTCCTGAAGACGAAGGTAAATGTAGGGATCGTTGATTTTGTCGGGAAGAATGGTTGGCTTCGACCACGACATATTATTATTATATCGAATATGAAATCCCGATTTAGTACCTGATTTCGTAGTAATTAAAACAACTCCGAAAGCTGCACGAGCACCGTAAATTGCAGCCGATGAAGCATCTTTCAGTATGGAAATATCGGATACATCTTCTGGCGTCAGCCGGTTTAATTCATAGGTATCAGAAGGAACACCATCAATGAGAATGAGCGGGTCGCCACCGTTGATTGAGGTCATTCCCCGGATATTAATATTTGCTGCCTGACCAGGTTCACCGCTTACAAAATCGATGTTCAAGTTGGGGACCACACCCTGCAGTCCCTGTGAAATGGTTGTAATTGGTCGACTCTCGAGTACTTTGGAACTTACTGCATCAACCGCACCAGATAAATTAACTTTTTTCTGGGTTCCATAACCTACTACTACAAATTCGTCAATGGCCATTATTACAGGACTTAAAGCAACATTAATAACTTTTTTTCCATCAATTGGAATTTCCTGCGATGTCATTCCAATAAATGTGAAAACCAGGGTTGCTGTTGTAGGAGCGGAAATTGAAAAATCTCCTTCAGAATCAGAGATTGCACCTTGTGTGGTTCCTTTAATATAAATGGAAGTACCTGGTAATACCGTGTTGTCTGTAGCAAAAGTAACTTTTCCTTTCACCTGAATTTGCTGAGCGAAAGTTGGAACTGAAAGAAAAAAAAGTAGAAATAGTTGTAATAATCTGCGTTTTTTAAACTGATTCAGTTTTTTTTTAAAGGTGTAGTAATTCATAGAAATTAATTGAATATAAATTGGGCATTCAAAAATAGAGTACCCAAATTACAATTCAACCAACAATTAATTAATAATGAATTAATAATGAATACTTTATGAATAAATTAGCTATAGTTTATATTATTTAATTTAGTGTGTGGTAAGAATGTAAATATTTATTTGTCAATAAAATAAATGATAATTATTTAACTAAAACCATTCATGTAAGTATCTCTTAAGGTATTACCATATAACTTAATCGGATATATTCCACCCAGAGTAGATGATAAAAGATGTGAATTAGTAACAAGGGATTTTGGAAAAATATTTTCCAAAAATAAAATAGTTTAAAATGCGAAAAATTTACTACTCTTTTTTAACTGGCTAAAAGCAAAGCAACATTTATGAACTTTGGATTTGTTCAACCGGTAGCCCTTATTTTGCAATTGTCTGGGTTTTATGGAATAATCCTTGTTAACGAACTCAACATTAGCATCCAGTATTTCAGATTATTTTCCCTTATATTTTCATCTCGGCTAATAACAACAAGGATATTGTCAGGATTGTATCGTTTGGGCGGTTTTTCAATCAATTCACCATCTACAAGATAGAATCTGGATGAACCGCCAAATTGAGAAAGATTGTGCTTTTTGATTGTAAAATCAGTTTGTTGTGATGGAATTCAGGGTTTTAAGCTGGTCATTTTTCAGTTCAAGAGTCAAGGCCTGTGCAAGAAGTAAATCATTTTTGTGAAGAATCTCAGTGGTTCTTTCAGCTACTGTTTTTTCCAACATTTTACTCTGATTGCGCAACATTTTAAATCGGAAATAGAAAAATGCATAAATTGAAGTCAGGATTAATAATCCGGAAAGGATTCTGAACCAGATTGTCATCCACCAGGGCGGAATAACTTCGAGCTCAATGGAAGTGTAATTATCGCTCCAGTCGCCATTTTCGAATTTGGCTTTAACCTTGAATGTATAATTTCCGGGATTCAGGTTGGTATAGCTGGCTCCTCTTTCTTTTCCGGCCTGAACCCATTTTTTGTCGAATCCATCCAGTTTATATGCATATTCAATGTTGTTTGCCTCAGTGAGACTGATCGCCTGGTACGAAAAAATAATTGCGTTTTGAGAGTAGTGCAGAGAAATATTTTTTGCATAGCTAATGTTCCGGTCAATGGTTTTATTGTCATTGAGGTATGAAACGCTTTTGTTGAACAGTTTGAAATCGGATAGGACAACCTTTGGGTTTCTGACTTCTGCCTTTATGCTCTCCGGATTAAAAAAATCATAGCCATCTGATCCTCCAAAATATAAATTGCCGGCAGAATCTGATGAGCACGATCTGTCATAGAATTCTTTTGAAAGAATTCCATAGTTTTGGTTGTAATTGGTAAACCGCAATGTTGTTGGATTGAACATTGAAATACTGGTGCTGGTCGATACCCAAATGTTGTTTTTTTTGTCGCTCAGGATACTGGCAATATGTTTATTTTTTAGTCCTGATGAATACCGGGCGAATTTTTGTGTCTCATAGTTGAATTTGTTCAGTCCTCCATTTGTTCCGATCCAGATATTTTTCAGCTTGTCTTCGTAAATCGTTTGGATCTCATTGCTACTGATCGATGTTGTGTCATTTTTATTGTGGCGGTAATTTTTAAACAGTTGTTCACCTTTACGCAAAAACCCAAGTCCCCAGGCAGTTGCAACCCATAAGTTCCCGCGCGAATCAACAAAAACCTGATTGGTGTATTGGTCGCAGAGTAAATTATTTTTAAAATTATAATGATAGAATATTTTTTTTCTGACATCGAACCGGTCAACACCTTCCCGATGAGTGGCCAGCCATAAATCTCCGTTAGTGTCTTCCGAAATAGAACGGACATCATTACAGGCAATTGACAGTGAATCAACCGGATTATGCAGATACGAATCAAAATCATTTGTTTCCGGGTTATATTTCTGAAGTCCTCCTAAGTAACTGCCAATCCACATTTGTTTTTTTAAGTCACAGAAGATCGAAAAAATGATTCCATCAGGGATACTTTTAGGATTGTTCTCATCGTGCCTTAACTTGATCGTTGCAGGTTTCTGCCAATTATAGATATCGATACCCATCGAATGATTACTGATCCAAAATTGCCCTTTCCCAT
>CAIPKZ010000310.1 GCA_903865775.1 uncultured Prolixibacteraceae bacterium
CCAATTTCTCTGGAAGGGAGACCGTTCCCTTGCCAAGAACACTTTCCACTGTTTCGGTAAATTTTGCCGGATGGGCAGTTTCAAAAAACACGCCCACTTCGCCGTCTTTCATTTCGGACTGAAGTGCCCGGTAGCCAACCGCTCCGTGAGGATCGAGCATGTAGTTTTCTTCAAGAAAAACCTGCTTCATGGTTTCACGGATTTCGGCATCGGAACAGCGAAAGCCAACAATATCTTCTACAATATCCGAATGAGAATGATTATACAAATCCAGTATCCGGGCAAAATTACTTGGTGCTCCAACATCCATCGCATTGGCAATGGTAGAAACCGAGGAACGTGGTTCATATATTCCGGTTTTCAGGTATTGGTAAACAATATCGTTTTCGTTATTCGCTGCAATAAAACGCTTTACAGGCAAACCCATCAGCTTGGCAAATAATCCGGCAGTCAGGTTTCCGAAGTTACCACTTGGCACCGAAAATATCGGATCTGCCTTTACTCCTATCTCGCGCAAACGTGCAAAAGCATTGAAATAATAAAAAGACTGTGGAAGAAAACGGGCGACATTAATTGAATTTGCTGAGGTTAATACCATGGCTTTATTCAGTTCCGTATCGAGAAAAGCTGATTTCACCAATCGCTGGCAATCGTCAAAAGTACCATCAACCTCGAGTGCAGTAATGTTTTTACCCAGTGTAGTAAACTGTTTTTCCTGAATGTCGCTAACCAGTCCTTTCGGGTACAGCACGTAAACTTTAATTCCCGGGACATCTAAAAAGCCATTGGCCACGGCACTTCCGGTATCTCCGGATGTTGCAACCAAAACATTAACTTCCTTTTGGAATCCCTTAAGGAAATAAGCCAGCAACCGTGCCATAAACCGTCCGCCCACATCTTTGAACGCCAGCGTTGGTCCGTGAAACAGCTCAAGGGAATAGATATCGCCTTTTACCTTTACAATGGGGCAATCGAAACTCAGCGTATCATAAACTATATCTTCCAGAATTTGCTCCGGAATATCTTCTCCAAAGAATTTTTTGGCTACTTCAGCAGAAATCTCCTGAAAGCTCATCCTGTGAATGCCATTTAAAAATGAAGGATCAAATTGTTCAATCCGTTCAGGCATGAACAACCCGTTATCTCCGGCCAATCCTTTGACTACAGCTTCCATGAGTGAAACCGGTGAAACTGTTTTGTTGGTGCTGTAATATTTCATAGATAAAGCCCTCTTCTAATTTCCCCTATGGGGGAAAGATATGCAGCCCGGACTGGGCATTTTATTTAAAGATTATAAAATCATCGGTTCAAAAAAGAAAAAGCATAGATTCGGCTACTCACTAAATTCCCCCTTCGGGTGATTAAAGGGGGCCTCCTAACAGAGCTTTCATAAACTGATCGCCTTTCAGGATACCATATGAACCTTTTGCAACTTCAAATTCGTCGTAGAACTGAGCGCTATCAGGAGTTTCGCCTGGCCGGTAAATAATAAACGGCACCGCATCGCGGGTATGAATTTTGGTTGCGCATGGCGTTGGATGATCGGGCAAAACAGCAATAGTAACCGGTTCTGCCATTTTCGCTGTTTCTTCGACCAGATATTTCACAATTCGTTGATCGAGATAGGTAATCGTTTTGGTCTTCAGTTCAACATCACCTTCGTGACCAGCTTCGTCGCTCGCTTCCACATGCAAATAAACCAGATCATGGTCTTTCAATGCTTCAATGGTGGCCTGGGCTTTTCCTTCGTAATTGGTATCGTACAAACCGGTAGCACCTTCCACTTTGATCACATCCATTCCGGCGTAAACACCAATTCCCTGGATCAAATCGACTGCCGAAATAACAGCAGATTTTTCGATACCAAAAAGTTCCTTCAAGGTTGGCATTTGCGGTTTGTAACCCGGTGACCATGGCCAGATGCTGTTGGCAACTTCTTTTCCAGTTTCCTTTCGTTTCAGATTAACCGGATGATCTGCAAGAAAAGCCTGTGAACGTAAAATCAGGTAATTCAGCAATTTTGCAGTTTCAGTGGCTTCCGGACTTTCTGTTTTGATCAGTCGTGGACGGAAAGGTTTTCCTGGAACGTCATGTGGCGGAGTACAAATCAATTGTTTTTTTCCTCTTTTAATAACCAGCAAGTGACGATAGGAAACACCCGGATAAAAACGAATAATTTCGTTTCCAAGCTTCTGGTTCAGGAAATCAATCAACTCATAAGCTTCAGGATTAGAAATATGACCTGCAGAGTGATTTTTAATATTTTCATCTTCAATGGTAAGCAAATTACAACGGAGGGCAAGATCTCCTTCTTCCAAAGTTACCCCAATACTGGCGGCTTCCAGCACGCCACGACCTTCAAAAACGGTGTGGACATCATAACCCAGCACCGACATGTTTGCAATTTCGCTTCCGGGGTGCATATCTTCCGGAACTGTTTTTAATCGACCGGTTCGCCCCATTTTTGCCAGATTGTCAATAGCCGGTTTATCCGCCATTTGCAGCGGAGTTTTACCTCCAAAATCTGCCAATGGCTCATCGGCCATTCCATCTCCCAGTACTATTATATATTTCATAATTAAAGCCCCCTTTCCGTTCCCCCGAAGGGGGAAAACTTTTGATCTTCTCCTATTTGAAATTCTCGTTCAAAGCTCCATATCCTCCCCCTTCGGGGGAGTTACCTGCCTGCCGGCGAGGCAGGGAGGGGGCTTCTATATATTCGACACCCGGATGATATCGGCAAAAACACCGGCTGCAGTTACTACTGCACCTGCGCCATAACCTTTGATCATCATCGGAAAATCGTGATACCGTTCGGTGGTGAACATCACCAGGTTATTTGAACCCTGAAGATCGGCAAACGGATGACCTGCGGTAATTTCCTGTAATCCGATTTCAGCTTTTCCATCTTCAAATTTGGCTACAAACCGCCAGAAACGCCCATCGGCAGCCAATTTTTTCCGGCTGGCTTCAAATTCAGCATCCATCTCTGGTATGCCTTTCCAAAAATCGTCAACACTTCCACTAAAATACTGCTCAGGAATGAATGTATTGATTTTAATATCTTTCATGTCGAACTGATAGCCTGATTCGCGAACCAGAATCAACAGTTTACGCGCCACGTCCACACCGCTCAGGTCAATTCGCGGATCTGGCTCAGCATACCCCTGATCTTTAGCCATGCGGATGGTTTTGCTCAAAGGAACTGTTTCGCTGATCGTATTGAAAATAAAATTGAGCGTTCCTGAAAGTACCGCTTCAATTTTCAGGATGGTATCTCCGGAATTTACCAGATCGTTCAAGGTAGTAATGATTGGTAAACCCGCACCAACATTGGTTTCGAACAGGAATTTTGCGCCTTTCCGTTTGGCTATTTTTTTCAGGAGTGCATAATTTTCGTATTCCGACGAAGCGGCTACTTTGTTAGCCGTAACAATCGAAATGTTTGCATTCAGCAGTTCAGCATACAAACCAGCAGCCTGATCGTTGGCCGTACAATCCACAAAAATAGAATTGTATAGGTTCATCCGGATGATTTCATTTTTGAATTCTTCCAGACCCGACTGATCTCCTTCTGCCATCATTTTCTCGCGGAACGATTCGATATCAATTCCTTCACGATCGAAAAGCATTTTTTTCGAGTTGGCAACTCCTGTGAGTTTAATTTTGAGGTGTTTTTCCTTCAGCAATTTGGGTTGCTGCTGTTTGATTTGTTCGAGGAGATTGCCGCCAACCAAACCAATTCCAAGCAAAAACACATTCAGTTCAACATTTTCAGAAAGGAAAAACGATTCGTGAACCACATTCAGGGTTTTACGCAAATCGGATACTTTAACTACCCATGAAATATTCAACTCAGAAGCTCCCTGTGCAATGGCGATGATGTTGATTCCGTTTTTTCCTATCGTATGGAACAGCTTTCCGGCAACACCGGTGGAATGTTTCATGTTCTCGCCAACAATGGCAACAATGGCCAGATTTTCCTCGATGGTCACCTTGTTGATCTGGTCAAGTTGTATTTCACGCTCAAACTCTTGCCTGATAGCACCCTCAGCTTTCGCAGTGCTTGATGAATCGATGGCAAAACTGATTGAATTTTCAGAAGAAGCCTGCGAAATTAAAATGACGTTGATATTTTGCCGTGCCAAAGCTCCGAAAAGCCGGGCAGAAATTCCGGTAACACCAACCATTCCCAACCCCTGAATTGTAATGAGCGTAATATTTGAAATGGACGAAATCCCTTTGATCGGAAGATCTTTTCCGTTGAGCTTGCTGTCCGTAATTAAAGTTCCTTCAGCTTGAGGTTCAAGCGTATTTTTTATCCGGACTGGAATACCCTTTTTGTACACCGGCAGAATGGTCGGCGGATAAATCACTTTGGCACCGAAATGAGAAAGCTCCATAGCTTCCGAATAACTTAGCTCTTTGATGGTATATGCTTTGCTGATTACCCGGGGATCAGCGGTCATAAAGCCATTAACATCGGTCCAGATTTCCAGTGACGAAACATCCATGGCAGCAGCAAAAATGGCTCCGGTATAATCCGAACCTCCCCGACCCAAAGTGGTATATTCACCCAATTCGTTGCTCGAAATAAATCCGGGAACCAATGCAATTCCGGAGAAATTTTCGAAAGCTGATTGTATTTGTTGGTTCGTGATTTCGAAATTGACAATGGCTTTGCCAAAATCGCTGTTCGTCCGGATCAGTTTACTCGAATCGAACCATTTTGATGAAGGAATAAATTCAGCGATAATTTGCGACGACAGGCGTTCACCAAATCCACCAATTTTATCGAGGGTTTTAGGTGTAAGTTCGCCAATGAGTGAAACTCCATGAACAATCCGTCCAAGTTCATCAAGTAAAACCTGCGTATTGTTTTTAACTTCAGTTTGTTTTACTCCTGAAAAAAGTTTTTCGATAACTTCGAAATGACGCGTGTTGATCGCTGTCAATTCAGACAGAAAATAGCCGGTTCCGATCGCGGCCATTTTTGCCGCACTCAAAATCATGTCAGTAATTCCACCCAAAGCCGATACCACAACGATTACATCGTCGTCCTGTCCAATCAGGATATCCTTAACTTTTTGAATATTTTCAGCACTTCCGACAGAGGTACCTCCAAATTTTAAGACTTTCATAACTTCTAAATTACAGAAACCGTTGATTCATTAGCTTTTCAGGCTTCCAGATTATCATTTCAAACAAATAAACTACAAATCCGATCGAATTAAAAATGTAGCGCAAAATAGCGTTAAAAAAAATCCGGATGAAATAGCAGAGCCATCACATCCGGAGATTCCTCTGTTTTTAATCTTTATTTAATTTACCGTTGTTGTTCCGGTAACTGCTTCTAATATTTTACCTTCCAGTTCGAGTGCCAGTTCAGGATTGTCGTGAAGAACCGATTTGACAGATTCGCGACCTTGTCCGAGTTTGGTTTCGCCATAACTGAACCATGAACCGCTCTTCTTGATGATATTTAATTCAACTCCCAGATCAACTATTTCACCTGTTTTGGAGATTCCTTCACCATACATGATGTCGAATTCAGCTTTTTTGAATGGCGGAGCCACTTTATTTTTCACCACTTTTACGCGGGTATGATTTCCCTGAGCTTCGTCACCATCTTTAATCTGACCAATGCGGCGAATATCCAAACGAACCGAAGCATAAAACTTCAGGGCATTTCCACCGGTTGTGGTTTCAGGATTACCAAACATGACCCCGATTTTTTCACGAAGCTGGTTGATGAAAATCACACAAGTCTTTGTTTTGTTGATGTTTGCTGTCAGTTTACGCAATGCCTGTGACATCAGACGTGCCTGAAGTCCCATTTTTGAATCGCCCATCTCACCTTCAATTTCAGCTTTTGGAGTCAAAGCGGCAACCGAGTCGATCACAATAATATCAACAGCTCCTGAACGGATCAGGCTATCGGCAATTTCCAAAGCTTGTTCACCATTATCCGGTTGAGAAATCAGCAATTCGTTGATGTTCACACCCAGTTTTGACGCATAAGATGGATCAAAAGCATGTTCGGCATCGATAACTGCAGCGATACCGCCGGCTTTTTGAGCTTCAGCAATGGCATGAATTGCCAATGTTGTTTTTCCGGATGATTCCGGACCGTAAATCTCAATAATTCTGCCCTTCGGATAACCGCCAACTCCCATGGCGATGTCGAGCCCGATTGATCCGGAGGAAATGGAAGGTACATCTTCAACCGGACGGTCGCCTAATTTCATGATCGAGCCTTTGCCGTAGCTTTTCTCGATTTTGTCCATGGTAAGCTGAAGTGACTTTAGCTTTTCAGCATTCTGAGATAATTTTTCTTCTTTTGCCATATTACTTGATATCTAATGCTTTAATGATTTGATCGGTATGATTCTTGGTGTCTACTTTTTCGAATATATTTTCAATGATTCCTTTTTCATCAATAACAAACGTAGTGCGCATTACTCCCATGTACTTTTTGCCGTAATTGCTTTTTTCGCCCCAAACACCATATGCCTGAACGATTTCTTTCTCAGGATCGGCAACCAGGTTAAACGCAAACTGAAATTTATCGGCAAATTTCAGATGTGATGCAACATTGTCGGGACTTACTCCAACAACTTCATAACCTTTTGAAAGCCACATTTGATAATTGTCGTTCAAATTGCATGATTCCGCGGTACAACCGGGGGTATTGTCTTTAGGATAAAAGTAAAGGATCAGTTTTTTACCTTTAAAACCGCTTAATGAAACCGGTTCACCTTTTTGGTTCAGTCCCGAAAAATCAGGAGCTTGATCACCAATGTTTAAAATTGCCATTTCTGAAGATTTTTATTGTTACAAATATACTTGAAATAATAATATAATTTGGACCGAACAATTCGTTGTTAATAAAATAACCCGACAAAAAATACCCGATAACGGCTACATTTTTGTATTTTTAAACCCGAATCAATTCAAAATTCAATATGTTAATTCATTTCAAGCCAAGTATAAAAACAACCTTCCTGATGCTATTGTTTATTGCCGGAAGCAGATATTTATCTGCCGGCAACTTCAGGTTGGGTTATGAGGCTTTTTATCTTTCCAACACCTCAAACCCTGAAGGATTCTATCTTCAGGAACAAATTTACTATTCACAAGATACTGTTAAAACAGGCCATCCGAAGCCTGGCGAAGCTGTGGAGAAAAATGAATTTTCGATTCACGAGACTGTCGACTTTCATGTGAACTCAGAAATTCTTTACCTCTCAATTGACCATTTCAGGAAAAATGAGTCAAAAAAAATGTTTTCTGATGGCCAGATCAAAGAGAAGGAATTGTCACGGATTTCGGCACAAACCGACAGTTTAAGAAAGGTTTATGCCAGTTCACCGGGCAAAAAAAAGGATGAGATTTCAGTCTTGATTCTGAAAAGTGAAGAACATTCGATGATTTTGAATTCGGAAATTCCGGTTCTTTATCAGAATGCACGAAACATGGAAGACCAGTATTGGCAGGCTGCTCCGTTGAATGAAAAAGTCCGTTTTCAGGAGAAAATCAAGTCATTCAGGGATAGTCTGGCACTTCAGGAACTGAAAGAGGAAAAAGAAAAGATGGCAAAAATACTGACCGATACGATCCTGATTTCACATGAATCGATGCAGAGAAAGGAAGTCAAAACAGAAACTGTAACAAGCACTATTGTTTACAAAATACAGATTGGAGCTTACAAAGGCAAAATCCCTGATGCCTCCAATAAGATGATCAAAAAGCTTTCTATGCTTCGGAAAGTTGAAAATTATTCGGATGAAAAAGGAGTCAAAGTTTATACCACGGGAAATTTAAAAACATATCAGGAAGCAGTTACTCTGCAAGCTCAGGTAAAACAGGAAGGGGTTAAAAACCCGGTGATAATGGCCTTTCAGAAAGGGAAAAAGATAACTGTAGACGAAGCGAGAAAACTAAACAACGATCTATGACATCAAAAGAATCTCCACAAAAGGAAATCAACGAACAAAACGATCAGAAGAATTTAAGAAACCGGTTTCTTGTTTTGCACAACGATGATTACCATACATTCGACTATGTGATCGATGCATTGATCGAAGTTTGTGGTCATGATGTCCATCAGGCAGAACAATGCACACAACTAATTCATTATAAAGGAAAATGTGAAGTAAAAAAAGGAAGTTTTTCTTATCTTAGACCTATGAAAAATGCCCTGATTCAAAAAGATCTGAAAGCAACCATCGATTAACTTAAACTTATGAACCTTTTAATCATTCTCTTTCTCATTTTCCTGGGAATTGTACTTTTACTGATTGAATTTACCATTCTTCCAGGGATAACCATCGCCGGACTGGGCGGCGTATTGCTCTTTGGCTATAGCATTTACCTGGCATTCAGTAGCTACGGAACGCTTGCCGGCTTCCTCACTCTGGGTTTTGTATTAATCGTGGCTCCTACTCTGGTTGTCATTTTATTCAAAGGAAAAAGTGGTAAAAAGATGGTGCTTAAAACCATATTGCATGGCACTGCCAACGAGATTGATCAGGAAAAAGTGAAAATCGGCGATATTGGCACCACCATTGGCAGACTTGCGCCCATGGGAAAGATTAAAGTGAACAATGAAGTGGTGGAAGTTCGTTCAACAGGTACGTTTGTTAACCCGGGAGAAAAAGTCAGAATCATCCAAATCGAAAAATCATTAATAACAGTTGAACCTTTAAATCTGGAATAATGGAACAAATTGCAAATCTTGGAGTTGTTGGCCTGATCGTTGGAATTTTCATCCTTCTGGTCATTATTTTGTATTATATACCTGTCGGACTTTGGTTTTCAGCCCTTGTATCCGATGTTCGTATTTCACTGCTTCAGCTTTTCCTGATGCGTTTCCGGAAAGTGCCGCCATCGGTTATTGTCCGCGCACTGATTGAAGGAACAAAAGCTGGTCTGGTGCTCAACCGCGATGAACTGGAAGCCCATTTTCTGGCTGGCGGTCATGTCGAAAAAGTCGTTCATGCTTTGGTGTCAGCCCAAAAAGCCAACATCGAACTTTCATTTAAAATGGCCACCGCCATCGACCTTGCCGGACGCGATGTATTTCAGGCAGTACAAATGTCGGTAAATCCCAAAGTAATTGATACTCCACCGGTTGCTGCAGTAGCAAAAGATGGAATCCAGCTGATTTGCAGGGCAAGGGTAACTGTTCGTGCCAACATCAAGCAATTGGTTGGTGGTGCCGGTGAAGAAACCGTATTGGCCCGCGTTGGCGAAGGAATTGTATCATCCATCGGTTCGTCGCACACCCATAAAGCAGTACTTGAAAATCCGGATTCAATTTCAAAAGTGGTGCTGGGTAAAGGTCTTGACGCCGGAACTGCATTCGAAATCCTATCCATCGATATTGCTGACATCGATATCGGCAAAAACATTGGCGCCGGATTGCAAATGGATCAGGCTGAAGCTGATAAAAACATTGCTCAGGCAAAAGCTGAAGAACGTCGTGCAATGGCTGTTGCCCTTGAACAGGAGATGAAAGCCAAAGCACAGGAAGCTCGTGCCAAGGTAATCGATGCTGAAGCACAAATTCCAATGGCCATAGCTGAAGCTTTCCGGAACGGAAACCTGGGAATCATGGATTACATGAAATACAAAAACATCATGGCTGATACCGCCATGCGTGACGCTATTTCAACCGAAGAGCAGAACAAAAAGAAGAAGTAATATCCAAAAAAATGAAATTCAAAACCTTGCTGAGAAATTGGCAAGGTTTTTTTATTCCCAACCATTTATATGATATCTGATTATGCATTAAATTTGACATCTTTCGAACGATTTGTATTTACAACTTTTACAACTAACCAGATAACTATCGTTATATTTACAAGTCCGTAAACCAAACTCACAGACAGATGAAACCCAAAAAATATTTTTCCGCATTTACTGCCTTAATTTTCTTTTTCCTTTTTCTTTTTTCTTCATCCTCAGTATATTCGCAGAAGGAATCCGTCATTTACATTGGTAAAAACGGTAAGATAACCGATCTTAAAAACGCCGATGTCTTGCAGAAAATCAAAGTCAATTCTGCAAAAAAAACTACAGTAGAATCATTTCAGCTCAATGATTCCAAGTGGAAAAAAATCTATACCGAGCAGTTTAAAAGCATTAATGATTCAACATTCCGAATTAAAGGAAGCAGTAAAAGTGAAATAAAAACAAGCTACCGCATTTTTAAATCCTTAGCCAACGGAACTTTTCATTTTAAAGACATCCATAAAAAGCATCTCGTCCGTGAAGGTTACACCACTGCAAAGATTCCGCTATCCATCGATGGTCAGCTTACCGAATACTATAAAAATGGGCGAAAAAAGTCTATTTCAGAATACCGGAACAACGAACTGATATCAAACCAGAACTGGAATGAAACCGGTGAAAAATACATCGATAATATCTTTTACTCAGTCGACGAGGAACCTATGTTTAAACCAGGGAATAAAGTTCTTCACTCGTATCTTTTAAAAGGGTTTAAAGATGCCGGAGTTGACCTGGCTTCAATTTCCGGAAGTATTATCGTAAGCTTTGTCGTTATGGAAGACGGCACGATTGATGGCATCAGAATTCTCAAAGGAATCCTTCCAACAGTCAATACGGTTGCTTATCAATCTTTCTCAAACCTAAAAGGAGAATGGAAGCCCGCCAGGCTAAACAACCAGAATGTCCGCTATTATGAGGTTTTTCCGATTAATTTTATTTACAAAGAGCAACATTTGGAATTTGCCGAAATGCGCGGGGCTACACTGCATTGGGCCGCTTTTTAATTCAATATTCCCAAAAATCTGTTGAAGGCTTCTTCCCATTCCAGTTCGGCGGATGGAACAAATCTGGTCAAATCGAATGAATTGCCAATAATCCGGCGAATTTCGTTCAGCGAATCCACACAACCCAAAGCTTTGGCCTGGATCATGATATTCCCAATGGCAGTAGCCTCTGACGGTCCTGCAATAACCCAAAGTCCGGTGGCATCGGCGGTGAGCTGATTGAGAAAATGATTACTGGCACCTCCCCCAATAATATGAATAACATCAATGGGCTGATCAGAAACTTCACGGATTTGATCCAGAGTATAACGGTATTTTAGAGCAAGGCTGTCGTAAATACAACGAATTGTTTCGCCATGAGTTTGCGGAGTTCCCTGTGCCGTTTGGTAACAAAAATCCCTCACAGCCTGGGTCATATCTCTTGGGTTCAGAAACATCGAATCATCCGGATTAATCAGAAACTTAAATGGCTCAGAATTACGAGCCAACTCCACCATTTCCGGCCAGGTGTATTTTATGCCTTGTTCTTCCCAAATCCGCTGTGTTTCCTGAATCAACCACATTCCCATAATGTTTTTAAGGAACCGGGTTGTACCTTCCACACCTCCCTCGTTGGTATAATTCAATTGAAGCGTTTGATCTGAAATAATAGGTTTCGGGCTTTCAATACCCATCAGCGACCATGTTCCTGAGCTTATGTATGCAAAATTATTCAGCGTGCTGGGAACAGAAACGATAGCTGATGCAGTGTCGTGACCAGCCACCGCAATTACAGGAATACGCATACTTCCTGCTTCTGCTGCAACTTCTTTCTGGATAGGTCCAAGAATAGTTCCCGGTAAAATAATCTCCCGGAGAATTCCTGAAGGGATTCCCGCCTTTTCAATCAGTTCTATATTCCATTTGCAGGTTCCCGGAACGATCATCTGACTGGTACTTGCAATCGAAAACTCGCTCTTTTTCACTCCTGAAAACAGGTAATTCAGAGCATCCGGCATAAAAAGAATGGAATCGGTAATTTCGAGAAGCGAAGATTCATCTTTTACCATCGAAAACAACTGGAAAATACTGTTGAACTGCATAAACTGAATTCCAGTTTGTGAATAAACTTCTTCGCGTGGAACGACCTGAAAAAGATCTTCCATAGCAGAATCGGTGCGCGAATCGCGGTAAGCAAAAGGAAGAGACAGAATTAATCCTTCTTTATTCAGGTGCACAAAATCGACGCCCCAGGTATCGATACCTATCGATTCGGGCTGAATTCCGAATTCTTTGATGCACTTTTTCAATCCGGTTTTTAATTCATTAAACAAACTGAAAATATTCCAAAAAAAATGCCCGTTAATTTGCTGCATTTGATTTGTAAAACGATGTATTTCGGTCAGTTCAAGTCTGTCATTTACTAAAGTTCCAAGGATAGCCCGGCCACTCGAGGCGCCAAGATCAAAGGCTAAAAAATATCGTTTGTTCATTCTTTCAGTTTAATAAAGGTTGATAAGCAAAGAAAAGCAGAATGATCGAATGTCGTATCCTGTGCAATCCTGAAAAAAGTATATAAAATGCTTACGTCATGCCGAACTTGTTTCGGCATCCCTAAATAGGACGAGACCCCGAAATAAATTCGGGGTGACTGGGACTTGACTATGCCAAGCATTCACGATAATAGAGTTAAAAAGAAACATAATTTATCCATTCAGGCAAACAATCCTCTGTTCAATCCTTCTATCATTTAAA
>CAIPKZ010000311.1 GCA_903865775.1 uncultured Prolixibacteraceae bacterium
CTCTGGCCAAACCAGCTTTTTCAATGTTGTTCCCGTCGGCCTTATTAATGGTTATGGCATCAGCCATTTCCATAATACCGCGCTTTATTCCCTGCAATTCGTCACCGGCTCCGGCCAGCATGAGCAACAGGAAAAAGTCGACCATGGAATGTACCGCTGTTTCGCTCTGACCCACGCCAACCGTTTCAATAAAAATATGATTGAACCCGGCTGCTTCACACAGTACAATCGTTTCGCGTGTTTTCCGGGCCACTCCACCCAATGAACCGGCTGATGGAGAAGGACGGATATAGGCATTTGGATCAACCGAAAGGTCTTCCATACGTGTTTTGTCGCCCAAAATACTTCCTTTCGTTCGTTCGCTGCTGGGATCGATAGCCAAAACTGCCAGCTTTTTGCCTTGTGCAGTGATGTATTTGCCCATGGCTTCGATAAAGGTGCTTTTTCCCACACCCGGAACTCCGGTAATTCCAATCCGGATTGAATTTCCGGAGAAAGGCAAACATTTCATAATGATTTCCTGAGCAATTTCCTGGTGCTGCAGTTTCGAACTTTCAACCAAAGTAACCGCCTGACTTAACATGGATATATTGCCATTCAGGATTCCATCAACATATTGCTCTACAGTATATGCGCGCTTTTTTTTATTTTTCAGGAATTGGCTAACCGAATCTTCGCTCACTGAAGGTAACGGCTCGATGCCTTGATTGACATTTAGCCCCATGTACTTTGGATCATTTTCAATATGGAAATGGAATTGATCTCCAATCATGTTCAGGAATTTTATGCGAATGTAACTATCAGCGCAGAAATAATATTGCTGAAAAATGGATTATTTTAAAAAATTATTTCGTCAATAAAAGAGAAGCCGGTTCAATAGGCTGAACCGGCTTCCATCAAGTCATATTTTTGAAAATTACTGAGCCAGAATATTGCTTGAAATCCGTAAGATCGTAGTTGGGTTTTTCGGGTCATTTGTAATTACGGTAATCGTTTTATTCTGACGGCCACTTTTTCCGGTTGAATCAAAGACCACTTTTAGCGGAACAGTTTCGCCTGACGCAACCATATTTTTTGGCGGAGATACAGCAGTACAGCCACAGGAACTTTTAACATCGCGAATGATCAGATTCATTTTGCCTGAGTTTTTCAGGTTGAAAATATGTTCACTTTTAGTTCCAGGTTTAATGTCACCAAAATCGAACGTTTCCATGTCATAAGAAACCACCGGAGCGTTTTTCAAATCCTCAGCCGACAATTTGGAGAAGTCTTCTTCCAGTGTTGTGCTTACGGCAATTGAATTTTTGTAGTCATCCTGACCATCGACATTCAGATAAATGCGGTGCATCACAAATCCAATGGCCTGAATTTGATTGGCATCAAAGGTCACCACGAGATAGCCTTTTTGTTTCGGAGCCAATTTCGCTGGTTTAAAAACTGCACTCAGGTGAGGAGGGGGTGTTTTGAAACTTAACTGAACAGGCTGATCAGAATTATTTATGATTTCAGTACTGTCTTTACGGACAGTCTTTTCTTTAATTGAAGTAAAGGCAATGTGGTTGGTTTTGGCACGAAGCGGACCAATTTCATTCGGAAAATCTTCTTCAACTGTGCGTGCCCGCGGAGTAACTTCTCCAAGAATAGTGAGCACTACATCAGCATTCTCAGCATTCGAGCTAACCCGGATGGTTTTGTTGAAAACGCCCGGACGGTTCCGTGGATCGTAGCTGACTTTAATGATCCCTTTTGCACCAGGAGCAACTGGTTCACGGGTCCATTCGGGTGTGGTACATCCGCAGGATGCCTGCACATTGTTCAGGATAAGAGGAACTTTGCCGTCGTTTTTGAAATTAAAAGCCACCGATTGCACACCAAGTTCTTCCTTAAATGTTCCGAAGTTGTGTTGAAGTTTTTCAAATGCAATCCGTGATTTGGCCTCCTGTGCAAAGATTAATGTTGGAATACAGACCAGAATTGCTAAAAGAAGCGTAATACTTTTTTTCATGTAATTTTACTTTTAATGGGTAACAATTTATTTTGACCTCGAAAGTTGGATTCAAATTTAATCAATCCTGTTATACTATAAACGCAAAACTAAAAAACCTTTCCCTGTATTGATGTTAAAGTCAATAAACTTTTGTTAATGAGATGTTAATGAATATAACGGGTGCGTTTTTTGAGTAGTTTCGTAGTGTCTATCAAGAGAAAAAGGTTTTGTATGAAGAGAAATTCGATTGGTTTTGTGATTATAATGGCTACGATTTCGGTAGTTGGGATACTTCTCATTCAGTTGTTCTTCCTGAAGAACTCGTATGACCTGAATGAAAAGCAGTTTCATCAGGTAGCAACAAGTGCCTTGCACAGCGTGGCCAGTCAGATTAAGGATTATAACCGGAAAGTATATGGTCATTCATCGAAACCAATGGATGTTTCTGAGGTGGAGCAAATCTCAAACAATTACTATGTGGTCAATGTAAATGACGTGATTGACCCCAAACTGCTGGACCATTTTCTAACTACCGAATTCAAGAAAAGAAATCTGAATCTGGCTTTTGAATATGGAATTTACGACTGCAATTCAAAACGGATGGTTTATGGAAATGCATTGAACGGAGATTCCATTGGCAGGTATCCTCTGGTATCCGGAAATCACGATACAATCTATTGCAGTCAGGAAGAAATCATGTTCGAGAAGAATTATAGTAAGCCGAACAAAAGGGAACAAAAGAAAAAGAAAATATGCAATTTGCCAACCTGCGAAAAATTCACGTATTACTTCGGTGTTCATTTTCCTGATCGTTCGCAGTTCAATAATTCGAGGCTAATTACCTGGTATCTGTTAAACGGAATCCTGTTTTTTGTAGTCATTTTCTTTGGATATGCGTTATATGTAATCATCAAACAAAAGCAGCTCAGCGAGATCCAGAAAAATTTCATCAACAACCTGACTCACGAATTCAAGACCCCGATTTCCTCCATTGAATTGGCCGCTAAAGTATTGGCAAATCCAAAAATAATTGAGCAGCCGGAACGTCTTGCCGACTATGTGCGAATTGTGGAACAGCAAAATCAGCGCCTTTCGGCACATGTCGAAAAATTACTTCAAATGGCGACCATTGAAAAAACGAAATTACAATTGAACCTGCAGCAAATTGAACTCCATTCATTTATTACAGAAACAATTCAGGAATTCAGAAATAGTCAGGATGGAAGAACCTATTCGATCAGACTTGAATCAAACTTAAAAAAGGCTCAAATCAGCGCTGACAAACTTCATTTCTCCAATCTGATTTATAATATTCTTGACAATGCCATCAAATACTGTTCGGAAGAACCCGACATTGTGATTAAACTTGAAGAAATTAAAAATCAGTACATTATTTCATTTGACGACAATGGAATAGGTATACCAAAGGCTTACCGGAAGCAGATTTTTAACCGTTTTTACAGGGTTCCGACAGGTAATGTGCACGACGTTAAAGGGTTTGGATTAGGATTGGATTATGTGCAAAAGATTGTGCAAAGGCATGGATGGCGAATAAATGTGATTGAAAATTCGTGGAAAGGAAGTACATTTATCCTGCACATTAAGAAAACAGTATGATGAACTTTCAGGGCGAAAAAATTCTGTTGGTTGAGGATGATCAGACACTCAACTTTATAATCAGGGATAATCTTGAACAAAACGGGTACCTGGTAACCTCAACTGCTGATGGAGAAGCGGCTGTCAAGGCATTTAAATCGGGTAAATTCAGCCTGTGCCTTCTGGATGTCATGCTCCCAAAGAAAGATGGTTTTACTGTCGCCAAAGAAATCAGGGAAATTGACGATCATGTTCCGATTATTTTCCTGACAGCCCGTTCGATGACCGAAGACCGCATTACCGGATTAACCATAGGTGGCGACGACTATATCACCAAGCCATTCAGCATGGAAGAATTACTTTTGAAAATCCGGGTCTTCCTGAAAAGGAGCCTGAACATCATGGATACATCGCCTGACCAAATTTATTTTAAGGTCGGAAAATTTAATTTTTACTTCGACAGTCTGATATTGGACGACCAAGTCGATCGCAAAACGCTCACTTATAAGGAAGCTGAATTGCTTCGCTATTTCTGCGATAATCCGAATAAAGTTTTAAGCCGTTCCGATATCCTAAAACAAGTCTGGGGCTCCGACGACTATTATCTGGGAAGAAGTCTGGATGTATTTATTTCCAGACTGCGAAAATATCTGGGCAGCGATGATTCGATCAAGATTCTCAATCTTCATGGAATCGGGTTCCGGTTTAATGCCGTAATTACCAAGAACTGATTCAAACCGCTTGCATAACTTTCATGAAAACAAAACTCCCGGTAATCCATGGATTGCCGGGAGTTTTATTTCAGAAAAAAAATCTTCCCTTACGCTTTAGAAACCAAAAACAGAGGCCGCCTCAAACTGAATTGAGACGGCCTCTTTTAATATTTATCGAATTAAACCAACTTATAAATCAAGTTGCTTTTTCTCCGTTAGTGATATTTGGTGTAAGTATGAACACCTTCTTCGATAACAGAGATGACGCCTAATTTATTCCGCCAAATGGTATAGGTACCAACCATTGTGCCTGTTTCAGGATCGATTGTGCCAGATTCAACACCATAATATCCACTCGTCCAGATTGTACTTGGCATATCATAGGTATTGTTGACAAAATCCATAGTAAATACAGAAGTCCAACCTGAGTTCCAGTAGTTATCAGTTTGAAGTGTATTGTCGCCAGTCTTGGCAAAAGACACATCATAACTGTAAGCTTCAGCTGGCTCATCGCAAAGGAAATCACCTACAAAAATACCAATAGGTTCGAATACAGTGAAACTAAAGGTTGGGCTATAGGTCATAATCCCATTTTTGTCTTTCATGGTCACATGCCAGTAATAGGTCTGACCTTTTACAACCGGAACATTAAGAGTCAAGGTATTATGAGCCGCTTTGTAAATTGCAGGCTTATTAGAGGTTCCAAAATAGACATCAGCTATAACAGCAGCACCGTCAGCATTGGTAGAGGCCCATTTCAGATCAACAGTAGTTCCTGAAATTGTGACTAAATCACCATCTGCAGGAGTTAGAGCTGCTGGCTCAGTAAATGCATGATAGACCGTGAACGTTGTTGCATCCTCTTTTGTACAACTTTGCATTGTAAATAAGCCGGATAAAACAAGCAGCATTATAAGAATTTTATTTTTTCTTTTCATATCAAATTATCTTTAATGATTATAACCGTGTCATAACTTCGTAAATTTTACGCGGAACTCCTGCTGAAAGGTAGAAATAATTCAAAACAAAAGTTTTCGTAGCAGGATTGTAATAATTCACATCTGTACTCGGAGGTGTTGGAGGTGTTGCAGCACTACCTGTATATGTGTCATACATTCCAAAGTTAGCTGCAGCCACATCAGGACTGCTTACAATAACTTTATTTACCGTAGCACCATTTACTACCATAGTCTCAGCTGTAATAGTAATATCGCAATTGTACGGATAATCGCCCATCTGAGGTTTCCGAATAGTTTTGCAGTCAACAGTTGAAGCAGCAGTAGTTTTGTCAACAGTTAAAGGATCCACATAAGCAGGGTGAATACGATATCCAACCAGGTGATAATCTCCGGCATAAGGATTAGAAATCGGTAATGCTGTTAAATTGGATTTCATATTACCAGCAATGGTGATAGTTCCGCCTGAAGCTGTAGTAGCTGATTCGATCGATACACCTGCAATATAATTATCGCATGCATTGAGTGCTTCAGCACCCCAAACTTTAATCTGAGCACTTGCATTCCTGGTTCCTTTTACGATGAGTATCGTTTTGGTCAGGATTTCTATGTTTGGATAAGGTTTGTAGCTTTTGCCTGTATTGCTATTGTAGGTTGTTACAGCAGCAGGATCAACTTTCAGAGTCACCGTGATGTCTTCAGTTGGAAGTGCATCAGTAGCAATGTTTACAAGAAATTCATATTTCACATCCCCGGCCACAGGCTTAAGAGCCAACTGTTGTAGGGCTGGTACGGCAACGGTAGCATACATTTTACCGGCCAGGTCATCTTTCCAGTATTCGCCTACGTCATCTTTCAAACAAGAAACCAACGAGAATACTACGGCAAAGAATGAGACCAACAAGATTATTTTATTTTTCATACTTAATCGTTTTTAAATAAATGAATTATTAACGGTTCTGCCAGAAGATTTTAGATTTAAATGCATCAATCGCACCAACTGCAACCACATTGTCATTATTTACTGAGATCTCACGTTGTGGATAAAGTAAACGAACAGGAGGTGTTTCGTTTTGTTTGCTTGCATCTTCACTGAAATGAATGGTTACACCAGGAAGACCAGTTCTTCTGTAATCGGTCCATACTTCAACAGGAGCAATTCCATTCAATGCTACCCATTTCTGTGCTAAAATCAGGTTGATTTTATTGCCTGCAAGCTCGTAGTTCACTGTATTCTTTTCGCTTGCCAGGAATGTAGCTGCTTCATCAGCAGTAAGCCCCATGTAAATGAAAGATTGAGCAACAGCGGCATTGTACAAATCTTTACCTGAACCGGAGATATAACCTCTTTCAACAGCTTCTGCCTGTACAAACAAACTTTCGAAGTCAGTCAGAATAGGTGCAGATCTATCAAAGGTACCAATCAGGTAGCCTTTCTCTCCACTTTTATATCCAAGTTTTGAAGTATTTGCTGCAGTAAGCGGTGGTGCAGCCTGGCCTAGTGAGTTTCCAGCAAATAGGACTCCACTATATGGATTAAAGAAGCGACCCAGACGTGGATCAGCAGTTGAAACCATCCAATTTACAGCGTCTTTTCCAGCATTGTGATAGGTAACACCATCGGATTGTGTAGTTCCATCTGGTTTGTAATAATTGTTGTAAAAAGGATTCATTTTGCCAGCTGAGTTCAGATAACCCGGATTGCTCAGAGCACCATCTCCTGCTCCCAGATATCCAACTGAAGCAGTAGTTGCAATAGCAGATTTGATGTATGCATCACGGCCCGCCATACCCGACTGGTGAACCAACATTCTTAATTTAATGGTATTGGCGAATTTGGCCCATAGGGTCATATCTCCTCCAAACATGATATCACTTGCAGATGTAATTTCGGTAGCATCAGCAGGCCTGTTCTGGATTAAACCAATGGCTGCGTCCAGTTTTTTAATCAAATCTTCGTAGATGGTTTTTTGGTCATCATACTTAGGTTTTAAAATGCCACCCACTGCACTGAAAGCTTCCGAGTATGGAACATTTCCCCAGACATCAACCAGGTTGTGCATAATGTAAGCTTTCATAATCATACCAATTGCTTTATAACCTACATCTTTAGGATCGGTTGCAGAATTTTCAATTTCAGTAAAATTCTGAGCAGTGGTATAGCTTTCGTGGAAAGCATTCTCGTAACTGGTGTTATACAATTTGTATTGAACCAATGACTGAGGCTGTGAATAACCTGAACTGATAGACCATAGTCCGTACCATAGGTAAACGAACTCGAACCTATCCGGATTATTCATGGTAGTGGCTGTATTGTTCAAGGCAGCCGGAAGGAGCAGTTTGGCAGGAACCTTGGAAGCGTTGTTCGGATTCACCTCGTTCACAGAGAGAAAGTCAGAGCAAGAACTTCCTAAAATTGCCAATGAAACTAAAAGTGTTAATATTTTCTTATTCATCGTATTTTAAATTAAAGTTTTAGAAAGTGAGTTTTACACTAAATCCATATAACCTGGTAGGAGGAGTCTGATCTTCAGTAGTATAACCAATGGCATTACTCGATGAAGATGAGTTATTGAACTCAGGATCGGTCCATACGTTTGATTTAGGACGTAACATCAGGAGGTTTCTTCCAATAAGGCCAACTTGTGCCATTTTGATTACTTTGCCACCAAAAAGGTTCTGCACCGGAACATCATAAGTCAATGCAACTTCTCTTAATTTCCAAAAAGCAGCACTCGTTACATAAGTCCGTTGAACATTGTGGTAATCGGAGTTAACCCATAAATCTCTTGATGCATTACGAACCAAAGCTGTAGTGTTCGGTGTATAAACGCCAGGAGAAGTTTCGATTACAGATCCAGGAATAATAAATGGCTGGCGTCCGTTTTGAGCAGAATGTTCAGATACACCGGTGAAATCGAGTGCATTACCTACTGCATTGTAGATCACGTTACCACCACGATACTCAACCACTGCTGACAAGCGGAATCCCTGATAACCTACGTCGGTAGATAAGCCAAGAATAGAATTTGGGTTACCATGACCAACTTGCTGAATAGCGGTTTCTTTAGTAGGAAGACCGGTAACTTTGTCAACAATGATGGCGCCTTCAGGAGTTCTTTTTACATCGGTAACTTTGATAGCAGGGAACTGCTGGCCAACCGTTGCATAAGAAACATAGGCTGTTGTACCTGCACTATTCGGAATTGGAATTTCATTCAAGCCTTCCAGAATGGAAATAACTTTCGATTCCATATAAGCATAGTTAATGGATGCATTCCAAACTACCTTACCTAAATCCAGGATTGGAGTGAATTTCAAATCGGCTTCAATACCTCTGTTTTCCAATTCACCAGCATTGATCAAAGCGCTGTAGAATCCGGTTGCAGCTGAAATCGTTGCAGGAATGGTCTGATCCATCGTGTTGGATTTGTATGCATTGGTTTCGAGGTGAATTTTGTTTTTCAAGAAACTAAATTCAGCACCAATTTCTATTTCATTTGTTTTTTCAGGTTTAAGCAACGGGTTGCTCAAGGTTGTGCTGTAAGCAAATCCGGCGGTGCTTCCATAAGGGAATCCTGCAGCTGCAGGAAACGAAGGAAGGGTTCCGTACCAGTTGTCCAAAGAAATTTGTCCGGTCTGTGACCAGCCACCTCTTAATTTCAGGAAAGAAAGAACAGGATTGCTAATCAGGGATGGGAACATTTCAGATAATACAATGCTACCGTCAACTGCTGGGTAGAAGAAAGAACGGTTATCCTTTGTCAACCTGGAATCCCAGTCGTTACGACCAGAGAAGTGAAGGAATGCATACGATTTAAAACCGATTGTTGCATCAGCAAACAAGCCAATTGAATTGCGTTCCAAAGTAGCCTGAGATACAGCAGGTTCACCTACACGGTTACTAATGTTATATACACCGGGAATAACCAGAGCACTTGCGGCATCAAAAATGGTTTCATACTTTTGTGAATAGAGCGAATTACCAACTACTCCTTTTAAGGTGAAATCCTCGTATTTGGTATCAAATGATGCCAGGAAGTCGTTGGTAATAATGAAGGTTTGCCTCATCTGATCGCTTGAAGATCCGGCATAAGGTGAAGTTACACCCATGTGACCCTGGCTCCAGGGATCCGACGCGGAATAACTGTTATAGATCGCTTCGTCCTTGTAGTTGTGGTTGTTTATTGTATTGAATGTAAGCCCGGTACGGTTAGATAATTCGAGCCATTTGGTAGCTTTTAATGCTAAATTCACTGAACCCAAAACATCATTGCGTCGTTGGTTCTGGCGTGAATGTGCAATCTGCCAGTAAGGATTAGGATAATAGGCATTAAAATATCCGTCCAATTGTGCGAATGGATTATTTACGATATCCTTGTATTTCGTAATTGGAACTTCAGGAGGAGTATTTAATACATTCCAGTATACACCACGGTCCTGGTTCATGTCCCCGCCCGATTGACTGGTGTTGGTCTGTGTAAAACCAATGGTGTAATCGGCGGTGAATTTTCCGTATTTTCTGCTGGCTGCCATACGTGCACCCGTCCTGCGATTGGTATCGTCCATAATCGTTCCGGTTGTATTCACATCCTGAGCCGAAAGATAGAAGCTTCCGTTATCATCTCCGCCACTAACAGAAATGTCGTTTTGCGACGAGATACCGGTTTGAAAGAAGTTCCTTTTCTGATTTTCAACAGCACTGTAAGGAATCATTTGGTAAGAACCATCCACCAGTTTACCACCAAGGATTACCATCTGACCATTGAATTCAGATCCGTAAGTTTGGTTTTCATAAGAAGTGTGAGGGTCTGTGTTACGGCCAGGTCCTACAAAAAAGGTGTAGTTTGGATCAGAATTACTGGTTGTTTCACTGGAACCTCCACCGAAACGAGTCTGTAGATTTGGTAAATACGAAACTTGTTCGAAGGTGGTCGTGTTGCTGACTTTTACAGTTAATTTACCTTTTTCACCTTTTTTGGTGGTCACAATCAATACTCCGTTTGAAGCGTCGTTACCATAAAGAGCAGCTGCAGAAGCACCTTTCAATACGTTTACGTTTTCAATGTCGTTCGGATTGATTGAATTCAGGTAAGTAGCACTTACAGGTACTCCATCCAAAACAACCAATGCCTGGTTAGAAGCCAGAAAGTGACGGTTACCGCGCAGGGTGATTTTGGTGTCAGGATTAATACCATTATTAATGGTGTTGATCTGAAGACCAGAAACTTTCCCAGCCATACCGTTCATCACGTTGGATGGTGAAGCCTGAACCAACTCCTGGTTGTCAACTTTTGCAGTTGCAACCCCCATTTCCTTAGGTTTTCTTTTAATACCAAAGGCTGTAACAATTACTTCATCAACTGCGATGTTTTCAGAAGCAAGTCTTACATTTACCGTTGATTGATTGCCAATGGCAACTTCCTGAGTGGTCATTCCAACAAAAGAAAATACCATTGTTTTGGCATCTTGAGGAACTTTTAACCTGAACATACCGTCCATGTCGGTAACTGTCCCCAAAGTAGTTCCTTTTACTGACACAGTAACCCCAGGAATGCCACCTCCATCATCGGAGGAAGATACCTTCCCTGTGATCTCCTTGGTTTGGGCCATCAGGACCTGCAAACCAATTGCAAAAAATGCAAGTAATAACACGATTTTTTTCATAGAGAATTATTTTAAATTAAACAGCTTTAACAAAAAAACACTATTTTGACCAGACTAAGGCTGGTTGAATTTTCATCTGTTTCCAAGCTTTTCTGTCCTGATATAATTGGTTTTTCAGAATGGCAGAAAAGATTAGCCTATAAATGTAAAAAAAATGTTAATTCAGAACACACAACAAGATCAAAGAATTTTTCAAAAACTTTAAAAAAACTAAATAAACAGGCCAAAAGGTTGAAAAAAGGGTCTCGCCGGTATCATTTAACATTTATTCAAAAGCAAAATTTAGGATTGCCTACATGTTTAAAATTGAACCATTAACTTCAATTCAGTTTAAATACCACGTTTCAGATTTGATTCCCCCAAATCAAAGCCAACCGAATATTAAGTTAGTATTACTTCTGACCCCCGTCCTTAAAAATTAATATCCGAATAGTTTCCGGATATTTAAATTCAAAGACAAATTTAGAAAAATGTGAACAGGCTGCTCACTCTGTCCGGAAAATAAATACAAATTTTAACATTGTTAACAAATATTAAAAAATTATGTATCCAGCATTTTCAGCAGCTGAAATTCATAAGCTACTGTTATGCAAAGATTTGAAATGCTTTGCCTGTATACTGTCTGAGGTTATTAAGAATCTGTATAAATTATAAAATCCCAATCAAATCAGCTATATTCTGAACAAAATAAGTCTTTACAAGGTGTTTTAACTGCAAATAGTGACAATCTGAAGCCAATCGGATGGAATCTATCACAAGCGGGATTGCATTTTGATCATGGTTTAGAAACATGATTTGATCCATTCCGTGTTTTAGTGCTCCTTCAATGTCTGTTTCCCAGTTATCCCCGATCATTACACTTCTGTTCTTTTTTGCATTGGTCGATTTCAACGCATGCTCAAATATCTGCCGGTGAGGTTTATTGGATTGTATTTCTTCTGAAATAAATACTTTGGTAAAAAAGCTGGAAAGTCCACAATTGAATAACTTTTTGCGCTGCACTTCACTGAATCCATTGGTTATAATGTGCATTTGATAACCTTTGGCCTGAAGTGCGGTGAGTGTTTCGCGTGTTTCCGGAAATAATGCGGTTTCCAGAGCCATGAATTCAAGGTAGCTGGAATTGATTTCCTGCCAGTTTAAACCAGTTATTCCGAATTGTTGAAACGATTTGGAAAACCGATCAACAGTTAAAGCTTGTTTGGTGATTTTTTTGGAATGATAGTCGCTCCATAGCGACTTGTTGATTTGTTCGTAAATTTCAAAAAAGTAATCAAACGATTCGAGTTTTGCCATGATGCCTTTGTGTTCGAGGGTATGCATCATCGCCATCCTGGAGTTGACCGTAAAATCCCAAAGCGTATTGTCCAAATCAATAAATAGGTGGTCGTAGTTTCTCATCAGAAGCCCCCTCTAACTCCCCCGAAAGGGGAGAATTTTGGCTTCCCATTTCCATTTATTCTGGTTTTTGAAAAACTGTTCAAATTAATCATTGGCTTCGTTGCTCAATTTATTTAATGTCTGATGCATTCATCAGCAATAAGGTACCCTATTTTTTTCTTCTACTTTGTTTGCTCTATGCTTACGTGGAAAATCATCTTATTCCTCCCCGTCGGGGAGGTCAGGAGGGGCTTTTTTCCCTTCCAAAACAATCACAATTTCACCTTTGATGGTTTTTGAACTAAAATGTTCGATGAGTTCGGCCAGTGTGCCCCTGCGGTTTTCTTCAAAAAGCTTCGACAATTCGCGTGACACAGATGCCCGGCGATCGGGTCCCATGTATTCGGCAAATTGTTCCAGACTTTTAATCAGGCGGTATGGCGATTCATAAAAAATCATGGTACGTGTTTCGGTGACCAATTCCTTGATTTTCTTTTGCCGGCCTTTCTTTTGTGGAAGAAAACCTTCGAAGCTGAAGCGGTCGGTAGGGAATCCTGAATTAACCAAGGCCGGAATCAAAGCCGTTGCACCTGGCAAACATTCTACTTCGATGTCCTTTTCGAGGCAAGTCCTGACCAGCAAAAAGCCCGGATCGCTGATTCCCGGAGTGCCGGCATCGGAAATAAGTGCGACATTTTTCCCTTCTTCAATCTTTCGGGCAATCATTTCAACCGTTTTGTGCTCGTTGAATTTATGATGCGAGGCCAGCTTGTTTTTTATCTCGAAATGATTGAGCAGTTTAGACGAAGTTCGGGTGTCCTCAGCCAAAATCAAATCCACTTCCTTCAATATCCGGATTCCGCGAAGAGTCATATCCTCGAGATTGCCAATCGGAGTAGGAATTAAATATAATTTGCCCATGGTTTGTGGTACTATTTGGTAAACCGACGTTTCAGAAGATCCACGAATCTCATGCTGGTGTCATTTTTCTCCAGCGTCAGATTTACCCTGAGGTAATCCACTGCCTGTTGGATCGTTTCCATTTTATCGAGTTGCTCAATGACGGTATTAAATTTGTCGGTATTGTTGTTGAAAATTTCGCGGATAAACAGAAACCGGTCATTCAGGCCAATGGCTGCACGCAAGCTGGAAATCGGGCCATTACCCAAAGTCGTTTCCTCTGCTTTGTTTTCTCCAATCACATCATTCAGCGAACGCTCTTTTTGAAAAGTTTCTGCGACGGCCTTCTTTTCAGGCTCCTGAATTTCCGGTTTGGGAATCTCACGCATAACCGGGCGGTTGACTGCATCAGGAATTGGAGCGAACTGTATCGGTTCTTCGTCATCGTCACCTAAGTCATCCATACTCATTTCACGGACTTCAGGCTGGGGAACAGTTTTTGTTTCAACATCCTGAACAGGTTCTTCCGTTACAGATTCTTCTTCCAGATCTTCGTATTCCGATTCGTCATCTTCTTCATCCAAATCAATATCCTCTTCATCGGATTCTTCCAATTCGTGTTCTTCCAATTCATCCCCGTCAATTTCCTGATCGAAGTCTTCATCTATTTCCTCCTCTTCATCAGCCTCATCGGTCAAGTCCTCTTCTTCCGGAATTTCATCTTCTTCCAATTCATCGTCACCTTCGTCTTCATTCAGATCCTCTTCGGACTCAGAATCGTATACGATATCTTCGTCATCTTCCTCTTCGGATTCAATGTCCTCTGGAAATTCATTTTCCTCAAAATGCAGAATTTCCAATTCAGGATCGGAAACAATCAGATCGGAAACTTCATCTTCATCTTCTAATAAATCTTCATCTTCAATATTTTCCTTCAAAGAATCTTCCGGAGGCGAAAAGCTGCATAACAGTTCAAGCTCCTGACTCAACAGTCGTGCTCTGCTCAATGCAAGTTCAGAAATTAACGATGAATCCTCTATGTTCTCAGCAATTTCTTCGGTAAGTGTCTTGAGTTCTTCCAAATCTTTCGTGATGATCTGGATTAATTTGAGTTTGTTCATTTTTATTAATGGTAATGATTTAAATTTATCTTTGTTTTCAATACCTGAACTCATAATCCGGAACATCCGTTTTCGCTATGATTGCGGTAATTGAAGCAGGGTAAAAGTACAAAAATCTTTAGCATATTATCAACATGTTTATTGAAAGGGGAATCGACCGGCAAAAAAAAACCGGCACCATCGAAGTTATTGCAGGTTCAATGTTTTCAGGAAAAACCGAGGAGTTAATC
>CAIPKZ010000312.1 GCA_903865775.1 uncultured Prolixibacteraceae bacterium
ATTAAATCTCCAACAGACAAAGCTGCACTTTGGGAGGCTTTGCTGGCAGACAAAATCGACGTAGTGGCTACAGACCATGCTCCGCATACGCTTCAGGAAAAAGATCATTCATATTTCAAAGCTCCTTCGGGCGGACCCTTGGTACAACATTCGCTGGTTGCCATGCTGGAAATGAGCCGGAAAGGAAATATATCCATTGAGAAAGTGATCGAAAAAATGTGCCACACGCCTGCCGATTTATTTCGGATTGATCGCCGTGGATATATCCGCGAAGGGTATTATGCCGATTTGGTATTGGTCGATCCGGCCCATTCCTGGACGGTTTCGCCCAAAAACATTCTGTACAAATGTGGCTGGTCGCCTTTCGATGGCATTGAATTTTCGAATCGGATTACCCACACCTTTGTGAATGGAGATTTGGCTTATGCCGATGGGGTTGTTGTTCCCGGAAAAATTGGAAAACGGCTGGAATTTAACAGGTAGCTAAAACAGAAACAGAAATTAGTTTCGTCGTAAAAGGGATATTCGATTTTAATACCACAAAAAATTATATCAGAGTCAGATGGTTTATTGATGTCGCTTTTCCTCCAAAGTCATCATTTAAATTGACAAAACCTGAACTATCATCTTATGGAACCCATCGTATTAACTGATCCAAATGTACAGCCGACTGAAGATGTAATTTTTTCGATCATTGGCGAGAACAAGGTATTCTGGTTAAAGATTGTCGAGTATCTGTATGAACATCACTTTGACATCACAGAAGAATGGAGGTTTTACAATGATGGCAAAAGCTGGTTATATCGTACCTTAAGAAAGAAAAAAACAATATACTGGGTTGGAGTTCAAAAAGACACCTTTCGTGTCAGCTTTTGGTTAAGTGAAAAAGCCCTGCCAATGATCGAAGCAAGCTCTCTGCCTGACCGTATTAAAGAAGAATATCAGAATGCCAAACCATTTAATCACAGCCGCTGCATCACGGTGATCATGGGCTCGGAAGAAGACTTTGAAAATGTACTGAAACTGATTGTACTAAAACTGAAAATCAATTGATTTCAGGGAGAAAAAAATAGAATCTGCCAATTTCCCGGCATTATTTTCGCTTAATCAGCAAAGTCACCACCGAATCTTCGGGGTTGGATTCAGTTCCAAGTTTTGGATGTGGTTTGGCATCAATGATCTGGAACGTAAATCCATCAGGCTCTTTTTGCAAGGCACTCATCACGCTGTGCAGTTCAATATTGGTTTTGCTTTTCTTTTCAGTCCATTCGCCATTCACTGTAATTTCGCCCTGCCAAATACACAATGCCCCTTCCGGACAGCGGGAATCACCTATCTTATTAATCAGGAAACTGTATTGTCCATCGCCTGAATAATAAATTTGATTGATGCGAAAAACAGATTCCTTTCCAATGGTAAATGTGGGGTCAAAAACTGTTTCTTCGCAACCCATTCCGGCGAAAAGGAGAACAATCAGAAGCCATTTTATAATAGAGTTCGGGTTCATTTTATTGCAGTTTGTTTGAACTAAAGACGAAAGAATGGGCATTTTAGTTGCGTAAATCGACAGATTTTGTACTTTGTTACTTACTTTGCAAAACTATTAAAGAAAGATAATGTGAAAATCGGATCAATTGATTTGGGGGAGATGCCGCTGTTTCTGGCACCAATGGAGGATGTGACGTATAAATCGTTTCGGTACATGTGCAAAAAGTACGGCGCTGATGTAATGTACACCGAGTTTGTTTCATCGGAAGCTTTGATTCGCGACATACAGAAGACCAAACAAAAAATGACTTTGTTCGATTTCGACCGTCCGGTTGCAATCCAGATTTATGGTCACGACATCGATTCGATGGTCGAGGCAGCCAAAGTGGCCGAAGAATCGCAGCCCGATTGGATCGATATCAATTATGGCTGTCCGATGAAAAAAATTGTAAAAAAAGGTGCCGGAGCATGTATGTTGCGCGATCCGGAGTTGATGCAGCAAATGACTGCGGCCATCGTAAAAGCAGTTAATCTGCCGGTTACAGCTAAAACCAGGCTGGGTTGGGACGACAACAATAAAATCATCGTAGAAGTTGCGGAGCGCTTGCAGGATGCCGGAGTCTCTGCATTGGCAATTCATGGGCGAACCCGAAGTCAGTTATACACCGGGGAGGCTGACTGGTCATTGATTGGTGCTGTAAAAAATTGTCAGCGCATTCAGATTCCAATTATCGGAAACGGCGATATCAACGGGCCTGAGAAGGCTCTGGCATTTATGAACCAAAGTGGAGTTGATGGAGTGATGATTGGGCGCGGATCGATTGGAAGGCCATGGATTTTCAACGAGATTAAACATTTCATGAAAACCGGCGAATTATTGCCTCCGCTTACAGTGCCTGAGGTAGTTCAGCATGTCCGCGACCATCTGAACATTGCGATTGAATCGAAAGATAATGTTCTAAGCAGTATTCTGATGATGCGCAGACATTTTGCCCGGTATTTTCCATCGCTGCAAAATTTCAGGGAGCACCGGATTCGTCTGCTGCAAGCCAATACACTGGAAGCTGTTCATAATGAATTAAACCTGATTGAAAAACTGTATGATGGTGTTCTGATTGATTATTCAAATTTGAGTTTGAAGTAACCGGAATTTATCATGGAAATACTCTCTTCGCTACCTGTAAATGCACTTGAATGGACGATCATCATGGCTTGTGGAATGTTGATCGGAATGTCAAAAGTTGGAATTCCAGGTGTTTCAATGATTGTAGTACCGGCACTGGCATTTATTTTCGGAGCGAAACAATCAACCGGAGTATTGCTTCCCATCCTGATGATGGCCGATATCTTTGGAGTGGCTTATTATCGCAGGCACGCCAACTGGACACACCTGATTAAAGTTTTGCCCTGGGCAGTGGTTGGATTATTGATTGCTCTTTGGGTTGGCGAAATGGTGAACGACAAAGAGTTTAAAAACCTGATCGCCATTCTGGTATTTCTAAGCATCGGCCTAATGATTTGGCAGGACAAGCGAAAAGGAACACATTTTTTCCCTGACAAATGGTGGTTTGCTGCATCCATGGGTATTTTGGGAGGTTTTGCCACGATGATCGGAAATGTTGCCGGGCCTGTATTTGCTATATACCTTTTGGCCATGCACCTACCCAAAAACAGTTTTATTGGCACCGGGGCATGGTTTTTCATGATCATCAATTTTGCCAAGTTTCCACTCCAGCTATTTGTCTGGAAAAATATTAGCATGCAATCGCTGACCATTGATCTGGTAACTTTGCCAGCTATTGCGATTGGTGCATTCATCGGATTTAAATTGGTGAAAATAATTCCTGAACACACCTATCGGGGATTCGTCATAATCATCACAGTTATTTCAGCTTTTCTGTTGTTATTCTGATTTCGCCCGTACACTTTTGTTCTAATCGTATTTTCATCTGAAAACTGGTTTCTTAGCGAAATCAACTGATCTGTCATTTGTCATTAATCATTTTGCAATTGATTGAAATTTTCTATTTTCCTCAAAAACAAAGCAATATATGATGATAAACTTAATAAAATAATGCTTCCATCGCAAGAATTAACAGAGCTGCAACGGATTTGTAACACCTCTGTAATTATTTTGAATCAATTTTGTGTGTCAAAGAAGTGTTGAATAAGAAACAATTCCTGACTGATTCGTCTGTGTTTGATATTTCCCTATCTTAGTATGGCCGAATAAAGCACTTTGATTCAAATTTGATAACATTTACATACGCGATAATAACACTAAAATGACATTAAGAAAAGACGAAGCAATTAATGATATACTAATTGATTACGAGAAGCTTGCTAATCTGGTTCTCGGTCAGCTCGACGAAATAGAAAAACTCATAGCCTCAGGCAAACTGCATCCGGACGAGGAGCAGCTCAATTTATTGACTAAAAATGAAGCAAAAATCAATAAACTGGAGGTTAAGTTAAGCGAAGACATCATAAATTCGATTGCACTTTATCAGCCGGTTGCTTCTGAAATACGCAAATTAATAGCGTGTTACCGTATTGTAATCAGCCTCGAACGAATTGGCGATCTGACCATCAGTAATGTCAAATCTATGAGTCAAATACAGAACGAGGAAGTGTATGGTAGTCTTTCAGGATTTATCATGAAAATGATGAATCTGAGTGTTGAGATGGCACGTAAATCCATGTTGTCTTTTCTAAATCAAGACATGGAACTTGCCTTGTGGACCATCCAGTCAGAAATAGCGGTCGACGGATTTAATCACAAAATGCTGAAAAAAGTTGCCGAGAAGGCCACTATTTTTTCTGAAGACAAAAATGTACTGATCAGTTTTATCCATATCAAAGAAATGGTTTCAGGCATTGAGCGAATTGCCGATCATGCAGCCAATATTGCTGAAGCTTCGTATTATTCATACCAGGGGAAAGATATCCGTCATAAACGTAGTCATAAATAAGAATCCATTACAAGCTAACGAATTATGAACAAGGAAACTAAGATATTGGTTGTTGATGACGAAAAATTTTCCATTGAGCAAAGCTCTCGCCAATATTTCCATGTACACCAGCAGAATCCTTGAGACCAATAGCAGCTGGTCCGCAATTATTGCATCGGGCCAATGCTTTATTATTATCTGCCACCAAATAAAC